>NZ_LZJG01000035.1:0-52263 GCF_001667785.1 Mycobacterium sp. E3247
CCACCGTCACCCGGGCGCCGGCCTCCTGCAGGCGATCCACCAGCTCCGCGACACCCGGGGCCCCGGCGCCGGCGCGGCTGGCCAGCACCACGTGGGCCACGCGATACCGGTCGACGAGGTGGCGGGCCAGCCGAGCCGGCCATGCCGGTGCCGCCGGTGATCACCACGCTGCCGCCGGCGAGCCCGCCACACGCACTGAGCACCGCGCCGGGCCCGGACGGGACGGTGAGTGCGACCTTGCCGATGTGCCGGGCCTGGCTGACGAACCGGTAGGCCGCCGAGGCGCAGCGGACGTCGAAGGTCTTGAGCGGCAACGGTTTCACGGCGCCGTCGTGAAGCAGTTGCACGATCCGGGCCAGCATCGCGGCGGTGCGGTCTTCGCCGGCCTCCATCAGGTCGAAGGCGCGATACCGCGCGCCCCCGTATCGTTCGGCGACGTCGTGCGGATCGCGGACGTCGGTCTTGCCCATCTCGATGAAGCGCCCGCCGGGGGCCAGCAGCCGCAGCGACGCGTCGGTGAACTCGCCCGCCAGGGAATTGAGCACCACATCGACACCGGCCCCGCCGGTGGCGGCCGAGAACTTCTGCTCGAACTCCAGCGTCCGCGAGTCGCCGATGTGGTCGTCGTCGAATCCCATGGCGCGCAGGGTGTCCCACTTGCCGCGGCTCGCGGTGGCGAACACCTCCGCACCCCAGTGCCGCGCCAGCTGGACCGCGGCCATCCCCACCCCGCCGGTGGCGGTGTGCACAAGCACCCGCTCGCCGGCACGCAGGCCCGCCAGCTCCGACAGCCCGTAGAGCGCGGTGAGAAAGACCACCGGCACACCCGCCGCCGTCACCAGCGACCAGCCCTCCGGCACCCGGGTCACCACCCGCTGATCGACCACGGCTTCGGACCCGACCACCCCGAGCAGCCCCATGACCGCGTCACCGACGGAGAGCCCGGTCACACCGGGACCCACCTCGACCACCACGCCCGAGCCCTCGGCCCCCAGCCGGCCACCGCCCGGATACATGCCCAGGGCGACCAGCACGTCCCGGAAGTTCACCCCGACCGCGGCCACCGCCACCCGGACCTGGCCGGCGTCCAATTCCACCGGCGGGCAAGGGCTCACCACCAGGTCCTCCAGCGTGCCGCCGGCGCCGGCGTCCAGCCGCCAGCCCCCGGGCGGCAGCCGCAGAACCGATCCCCTGCGCGCCGGCCGCATCCGGGCCGCGTACGCCACGCCGTCGCGGACCGCCAATTGCGGCTCGCCGCAGCCGATCACCGCCCGCGCGTCGAGCGATCCGTCCGAGTCGATCAACACCACCCGGCCCGGGTGCTCGGCCTGCGCCGAGCGCACCAACCCCCACACCGCCGCGCCGGCCAGGTCCGTGACGTCCTCACCGGGGAGCGCCACCGCGCCGCGGGTCTGCACGGCCACCACCGGTGACCCGGCCTCGCCCAACCACGATTGCAGCGCGCCCAGCGCCTCGGTGGTGGCCGCGTGCACCGAGCGCACCACGTCGCCGCCGTGCGCGCCCGGCCCCCACACGGTGACGTCCCGGTCGAAGCCGTTGCCGCTCAAGGCGACCGGCGACCACGCCACCTCGAACAAGCCCTCGGCAGGCGCCGCCGCGAGCGAAAGCTGCTCGGCCGAAACCGGGCGCATCGCCAGCGAGCGCACCGACAACACCGGCAGCCCGGAGCCGTCGGCCAGTTCCACCGACACCGCCCCGGCACCGGAGGGTGTTATCCGGACCCGCGCCCGCGATGCGCCCGCCGCGTGCAACGACACCCCCTGCCAGGAGAACGGCAACACGGTCTGGCCCTGCCCGGCGGCCACGCCGATCGCGTGCAGCGCCGCGTCCAGCAACACCGGGTGCATGCCGAAGCCACCGTCCGTCGCACCGGCGTCGTCCGGCAACGCGACGTCGGCGAAGATCTCGTCGCCCCGCCGCCACATCGCCCGCAGGCCGCGGAATGCCCGGCCATACTCGTAGCCCCGCTCCGCCAGCCGCGCGTAGGCGTCGCCCACCTCCACCGGCGTCGCCCCCACCGGCGGCCACACCGACATGTCCGCGGCCGGCGCCACCGCCGCCGCGCCCAACAGGCCCTGGGCGTGCAGCACCCACTCCGACTGCGCGCCGGCCGCATACACCGACACCTCGCGCCGCCCCGAGTCGGCCGCCGCGCCGACCACCACCTGCACCTGGACACCGTCCGCGGCCGGCAACACCAGCGGGGCCGACAACGTCAACTCCTCCAGGACGCCGCAGCCGACCTCGTCGCCGGCGCGGATCGCCAGCTCCACAAACCCCGCGCCGGGGAACAACACCGTGCCGCCCACCGCATGGTCGGCCAGCCACGGCTGGGCGGCCGTCGACAGCCGGCCCGTGAGCACCACGCCGCCGGAGTCGGGCCGCGCCAGCACCGCGCCCAGCAGCGCGTGCCGCGCGCCGGCCAGCCCCAGCGTGGTCACGTCACCCGATCCCGTGGCTCCGCCCGGCAGCCAAAAACGTTGCCGCACAAACCCATAAGTCGGCAACTCCACGCGCCGCCCACCCAGGCCGGCGATGCCGGCCCGCCAGTCCACCGGCACGCCGGCCACGTGGGCCTGACCCGCCGAAAGCCAAAACCGTTGCAGCGAACCGTCGTCGCGGCCCAGGGAGGGGACCACCAACGCGTCGCGGCCGCAATCGGCCAGCGTCTCCTCCACGGCGGCGAGCAGCACGGGGTGCGGGCTGCATTCGACGAACACGCCGTACCCGGCGCCGCAGGCGTTGCGCACCGCCCGCTCGAACTGGACCGTCTGCCGGATGCTGCGGAACCAGTAGTCGGCGTCCAGTCCCGCGGTGTCCAGCGGTTCACCGGTCACGGTGGAGAACAGCGTGACCGACGACGAGCGCGGCTCGATCCCGGCCAGCGCCGCGGCCAGCGCCGCGCTGATGGCGTCGACGTGCCGGGAGTGCGAGGCGTAGTCGACGTCGATGCGGCGGGCCCGCACGTCGCCGCCCTCGCAACGCCGCGTCAACTCGTCGAGCGCCGCCACCTCACCGGACACCACCACCGCCGAAACACCGTTGACGGCAGCCACATTCAATCGATCGCCGAACCCGGCGATCAACTCTTCGGCCCGGGCCACCCCGCAGGCCAGCGACACCATGCCGCCCGCGCCCGCCAACCCCACCAGCAGCCGGCTGCGCAGCGCGACCACCCGGGCGGCGTCCTCCAGCGACAGCGCCCCCGCCACATACGCCGCCGCGATCTCGCCCTGCGAGTGGCCGATCACCGCGTCGGGGACCACCCCCAGCGATCGCCACAACTCCGCCAGCGACACCATCACCGCCCACAGGGCCGGCTGCACCACGTCCACCCGGTCCAGTCCGGGCGCCCCGGGCGCCCCGCGGATGACGTCGACCAACGACCAGTCCACGTGTTCGGCGAGCGCCTTCTCGCAGCGCTGCAGGTGTTCGGCGAAAACCGGTGAGCTGTCGAGCAATTCGGATCCCATGCCAACCCATTGCGAGCCCTGACCGGGAAACACGAACACCGTCTTGCCGACCGGCTGCGCCCGGCCCACCACCGCACCCGCCCCCGGCGCGCCGGCGGCGAGATCAGCCAGGTCAGCCAGCCCCGCCAGCAGGCGCTCACGGTCCCCGACCAGCACGGCGCGGTGCTCGAACAGCGACCGCGTCGACACCAGCGACCAGGCCACGTCGACCGCCCGCACACCCGGGTCGTCGTGCACCCGCGCCAGCAACCGGGACGCCTGGTTGGCCAGCGCGTCGGCCGACCGGGCCGACAGCACCCACGGCGCGGGCGCGTCATCGCCGGCCGGCGCGGGACTTTCGGGCTCCAGCGGTGGTTGCTCGACGATGACGTGCGCATTGGTGCCGCTGATCCCGAACGACGACACCCCGGCGCGGCGCGGCCGGTCCTGCGCGGGCCACTCCCGCGCCTCGGTCAGCAGCGACACCGCGCCGGCCGACCAATCCACGTGCGGCGTGGGCACATCCACGTGCAACGTCTTGGGCATCAGCCCGTGCCGGACCGCCTGCACCATCTTGATCACCCCGCCGGCGCCCGCCGCCGCCGAGGTGTGGCCCATGTTGGACTTGATCGACCCCAGCCACAGCGGCCGGTCGGCCGGGCGGTCCTGGCCGTAGGTGGCCAACACCGCCTGCGCCTCGATCGGATCCCCGAGGGTGGTGCCCGTCCCGTGCCCCTCCACCAGGTCCACGTCCGCGGCGCGCAGGCGCGCGTCGGCCAGCGCGGCCCGGATCACCCGCTGCTGCGAGGGCCCGTTGGGCGTCGCCAGCCCGTTGGAGGCGCCGTCCTGATTGACCGCCGACCCGCGCAGCAGCGCAAGCACCTGATGCCCGTGCCGGCGCGCGTCGGACAGCCGTTCCAGCACCAGCACGCCGACGCCCTCGGAGAAGCCGGTGCCGTCGGCGGCGCCGGCGTACGCCTTGCAACGCCCGTCGGCCGCCAGCGCCCGCTGCCGACTGAACTCGATGAACATCGCCGGGGTGGCCATCACCGTCACGCCGCCGGCCAGCGCCAGGTCGCATTCGCCGGCGCGCAGCGACCGCGCCGCCAGGTGCAGCGCCACCAGCGACGACGAACAGGCCGTGTCCACCGAGATGGCCGGGCCCTCCAGGCCCAGCGAGTAGGCCACCCGGCCCGACGCCACGCTCAGCGTGGATCCGCGCAACCCGTAGCGCTCCAGGTGTCCCGGCACCCGGCCCTGGCCGCCGTAGGAGCCGTGGAAGATCCCGGCGAACACGCCCGTCGCCGAACCGCGCAGCTCGGCGGGGTCGATCCCGGCCCGCTCCAACGCCTCCCAGGACACCTCGAGCAGCAGGCGCTGCTGCGGGTCCATGGCCAGCGCCTCGCTGGGCGCGATGCCGAAGAAGGCGGCGTCGAAGTCGGCGACGTCGGCCAAAAAGCCCCCGCACCGGGCGTAGGACTTTCCCACCGCGTCGGGGTCGGGATCGAACAGGCCGGCCAGGTTCCAGCCGCGGTCCGCCGGGAATTCCGAGACCACGTCGCGGCCCTCGACCACCATCTGCCACAGGGCCTCCGGCGAATCCACGCCCCCCGGGTACCGGCAACCCGTCCCGACCACCGCCACGGGTTCGGTTGCCGCGGCGAGATATTCGCGGGCCTCGCGCTTCAGCCGCTCGTTGTCCTTCAGCGCCGCGCGGAGCGCCCTGACCAGCTCGTCGGAGTCGCCGGTCATGAAACGCGGCCCGGGCAAGGAAATGTCATCACGAGGTTTCTCCGAAGGCAGACAAAAGCAACGCCTTGGGTGTCAGTGCCAGCGCAGCAGGACGAGCTCGGAACAGAATCCCGGACCCATCGCGATCATCAGGCCGGGGCTGCCGCTGGGTGGTGGCTTGGCCCGGGTGTCTCGCAGCACGTGCAACACCGACGCCGACGAGAGGTTGCCGATCTCGCCCAGCGAACGCCAGGTCAGCTCGAGGGCGTCCGGCGGCAGGCCCAGGCTCGCGTTGATCGCGTCGATGATCTTCGGGCCGCCGGGATGGCTGACCCAGGCGCCGATGTCGGTGGTCGTCAGCCCGTGCTCCCCGAGGAAGCCGGTGACGTCCCGCTCGATGTGCTCCTCGACCACTTGGGCCAGGTCCTTGGCCAGCACCAGCTCGAAGCCGGCCGCGCCGACGTCGTAGCCCATGGTGCGCAGCGAATCGGGGTACAGGGTGCTGCGCGAGTCCAGGATCGCGGGCCCGCCGGCGGCCATCCGTTCGGCGCGGCGCTCGCCGACGGCCACCACCGCGCCCGCCCCGTCGGCGAACAGCGCGCTGCCGACCAGGCCGGGCAGCGACGGCTTGTAGCCGGGATAGGTGAGCGAACACAGCTCGACCGAGATCAGTGCCGCGGCGGCGTCCGGCGCTCCGCGCAGGTAGTCGTTCAGCCGGGCCACGCCCGCGGCCCCGGCCACGCAGCCCAGGCCGAACAGCGGCACCCGGCGGACGTCGTCGCGCAGCCCCAGCCGCCCGGCGATCCGGGCGTCCAGGGAGGGCACCGCGAGGCCGGTGACCGTCGTCGTGATCAGCACGTCCAGGTCCTGCGGCCGCAGCCCCGCCTCGTCGAGCGCGCCCGAGAGCGCCTCGCAGCCCAAGTCGACGGCGTTGTCGATGAAGATCCGGTTCGCCACGCCGAAGTCGGTCAGCGTGGGGTACCGCTCCAGCGGCAGCACCAGGTGGCGGCTGTTGACCTTGGCGCTGGCGTGCAACTGCCGGACGATGTCCTCGTAGCCCTCGAAGTCCGGGATGCCGACGAAGAAGTCGGTGAGCTCTCGCTGGGAGTAGCGATACGGCGGCAAGGCACCGGACACGCCCGCGACGACGCTCATTGGTCCCACCCCTTGATGACGAGGATCCGGCATGACAGGTTCAGCCGCATCGCTTCAGCCGGAATTCTAGTCGGATTGGAATTGACCGGAGCGTAAATGGACGTCATGATTCGCGGCCGCCGAGCCGCGCGCCGAGCTCCTCGCTGCGGGCCAAGACGGCTTCGAGCTGCTCGGCGACCCGGGCGGGCGCGGTGCCGCCCCGCCGGTCGCGCGACGACACCGAGCCCTCGACCGTCAAGATCTCCCGCACCTGGGGCGTCAGCTCGGGGCTGATGGCGGCCAACTCGTCGTCGGTGAGCTCGTCGAGTCCGACGGCGCGCCCCTCGGCCGCGCGCACCGCGGCCCCGGCAGCCTCGTGCGCGGCCCGGAACGGCACCCCGCGGCGCACCAGCCATTCGGCGATGTCGGTGGCCAGCGTGTAGCCGGCCGGGGCCAGGGCCGCCATCCGCTCGACGTCGAACGTCAGGCTGGCCACCAGGCCGGCCATCGCCGGCAGCACCAGCTCCAGCTGGGCGACCGAGTCGAACACCGGCTCCTTGTCCTCCTGCAGGTCGCGGTTGTAGGCCAGCGGCTGGGCCTTCAGCGTCGCCAGCAGCCCGGCCAGGTTGCCGATCAACCGCCCGGACTTGCCACGGGCCAGCTCGGCGATGTCCGGGTTCTTCTTCTGCGGCATGATCGAGCTGCCGGTGGACCACGAATCGTGCAGCCTGACGTAGCCGAACTCCGTCGAGCTCCACAGGATGATGTCCTCGGCCAGCCGCGAGACGTCCACGGCGATCATCGCGAAGACGAACGCGGCCTCGGCGGCGAAATCCCGGGCGGCGGTCGCGTCGATGGAGTTGTCCGCGGCGGTGCTGAATCCCAGCTTGGCGGCGATCGCGTCCGGGTCCAGCCCCAGCGACGAGCCGGCGAGCGCCCCCGAGCCGTACGGGGACACGTCCGCGCGCCGGTCGAAGTCGACGATGCGGTCGACGTCGCGCAGCAGCGGGTGCGCGTGCGCGAGCAGGTGGTGGGCCAGCAGGACCGGCTGGGCGGACTGCAGGTGCGTCTTGCCCGGCATGATCGCCGTCGGGTGCGCGGCGGCCTGGGCGGCCAGCGCGGCCACCACCGCCAGCGCCCCGTCGGCGACCCGGCGCACCGCGTCGCGCAGCCACATCCGGAACAGGGTGGCCACCTGGTCGTTGCGCGACCGCCCGGCCCGCAGCCGGCCGCCCAGGTCGGCGCCGACCCGGTCGATCAGCCCGCGCTCCAGCGCGGCGTGCACGTCCTCGTCGGTCACCAGCGGCGCGAAGCTGCCGTCGGCCACGTCCTCGGCGAGGCTGTCCAGCCCGGCCAGCAGCCCGTCGCGCTGCTCGGCGGTGAGCAGCCCGGCGTGGAACAGGATCACGGTGTGGGCCCGCGAGGCGACGATGTCGTAGGGGGCCAGCACCCAGTCGAAATGGGTGGACTTACTGAGCGCCGCCAGCGCGTCCGACGGGCCGTCGGCGAACCGCCCGCCCCACAGCGACCCCTCGCGCGTGCTCACGCTTCGGCCCTCGCCCCCGCGCGAGCGACCGCGTTTGTACGCACAATGCGGCGTGTCGTCGTGCAGACGCGGTCGCTCGCGGTCATGTGGCCAGGTCCCGGCGGGACGCGATCTTGGACGACAGCCCGTGCACGTAGACGAAGCCCTTGGCGGCCGACTGGTCGAAGCTGTCGCCCTCGTCGTAGGTGGCCAGGTTGAAGTCGTAGAGCGACTGCGCGCTGCGCCGGCCGTTGACCGCGATGTGCCCGCCGTGCAACACCATTCGGATCTCACCCGTGACGTGCTCCTGGGTCTTGGCGACGAACGCCTCCAGCGCGGTCTTCAGCGGGGAGTACCAGAGCCCGTCGTAGACCAGTTCGGCCCAGCGCTGGTCGGTGTGCCGCTTGAAGCGGCCCAGCTCGCGCTCCAGCGTGACGTGTTCGAGTTCGGTGTGGGCGGTGATGAGCACCATCGCCCCGGGGGCCTCGTAGATCTCGCGGCTCTTGATGCCCACCAATCGGTCCTCGACCACGTCCAGGCGGCCGACGCCCTGGCTGCCGGCGCGGCGGTTGAGTTCCTCGATGGCGGCCAGCACCGACACCGGTTGGTTGTCGATGGACACCGGGACGCCGCGCTCGAACCCGACGATCACCTCGTCGGGGGTGTTCCAGTTGATGGTGGGGTCTTCGGTGTAGGCGTAGATGTCCTTGGTGGGCGCATTCCAAAGATGTTCCAGGAAGCCGGTTTCCACCGCGCGTCCCCACACGTTCTGGTCGATGGAGAACGGCGAGCGCTTGGTGACGTTGATCGGGATGGCGTTCTCCTCGGCGAACGCGATCGCCTTCTCCCGCGTCCACGCGTAGTCGCGGACCGGGGCGAGCACCTCCAAATCCGGTGCCAGCGAAGCGAATCCGACCTCGAACCGCACCTGGTCGTTGCCCTTGCCGGTGCAGCCGTGCGCGACGATGGTGCCGCCGTGCTCGCGGGCCGCCGCGACCAGGTGCTTGGCGATCAGCGGCCGGCTGATCGCCGACACCAGCGGGTAGCGGTCCATGTAGAGGGCGTTGCTCAAGATGGTGGGCAGGCAGTAGCCCTCGGCGAACTCGTCGCGGGCGTCGACGACGACGGCTTCCACCGCGCCGCAGTCCAGGGCCCGCTGGCGGACGACCTCCATGTCCTCGCCGCCCTGGCCGAGGTCGATCGCGACCGCCACCACCTCGCGGCCGGTTTCCTTGCCGATCCAGCTGATCGCGACCGACGTGTCCAGTCCGCCGGAATACGCCAGGATGACGCGATCTGACATGAACCAATCTCCTTAGGTTGTGGTGAGAGTTTCGAGGGTGCGGGCCAGCTCGGCGCCGGTCATCGGCTCGCGGGCGGCCACGAAGACGGTGTCGTCGCCGGCGATGGTGCCGACGACGTACGGCAACGCCGCGCGGTCGATCGCGCTGGCCAAGTAGTTGGCGCCGCCGGGCGGGGTGCGCAGCACGGCGAGGTTGGCGCTGGCGTCGGCGGAGACCAAGAGCTCACTGAGCAGCCGGGACAGCCGCGCGGTGCCGCCGGAGACGCCGCGCACCGGGCTCCCGTCCTCGGGGACGATGTAGACGCCGACGCCGCCGTCGGCGCCACGCAGCTTCACCGCGCCCAGCTCTTCGAGGTCGCGCGACAGGGTGGCCTGGGTGACCTCGATGCCCTCGTCGGCCAGCCGGGCGGCGAGCTCGCTTTGGCTGCTGATCGACGCCGACGACAGGATCGCCACGATGCGGTCCTGGCGGCCGGCCCGGGTGATCTCGGGGGTGGTTTTCGAGCGGGTCATCGGGACCGCTCCAGCAGCCACACCAGCAGCGCCTTCTGGGCGTGTAGCCGGTTCTCGGCCTCGTCCCACACGACGCTGGCCGGCCCGTCCATCACCTCGTCGGTGATCTCGTCGTTGCGGTGGGCCGGAAGGCAGTGCAGCACAATGGCTTCCGGATCGGCCAGGCCGAGCAGCCGCTGGTTGACCTGAAAGGGCCGGAACGGTGTGCGGCGGTCCAGCCCGTCGTCCTCCTGCCCCATCGACGTCCAGGTGTCGGTCACCAGGACGTCGGCCCCGGTCGCCGCCGCGTCCGGATCGGCGGTCAGGGCGACCGAGCCGCCGGTGGTCTCGGCCCGCGCGCGGGCCGCCGCCACGTACGCGCGCGCGGGGGCGAAGCCGTCGGGCGCGGCGACGGTGACGTGCATGCCGGCGGTCACCCCACCGAGCAGTAGCGAGTGGGCCATGTTGTTGGCGCCGTCGCCGAGGTAGGACATACGCAGTCCCGCAAGCGATCCCTTGCGTTCGGAGATCGTCTGCAGGTCGGCGAGCACCTGGCAGGGATGGAACTCGTCGGAGAGGGCGTTCACCACGGGCACCGCGGCGGCCTCGGCCATCGCCTCGAGCCGGTCCTGGGCGAAGGTCCGCCACACGATGGCCTCGACGTAGCGGGACAGCACCCGCGCGGTGTCGCCCAGCGTCTCGTCGCGGCCCAGCTGGGTGCTGCGCGCGTCGACGACGACGGCGTGCCCGCCGAGCTGGGCGATGCCCACCTCGAAGGAGAACCGGGTGCGGGTGGAGTTCTTGTCGAAGAGCACCGCGACGCCGCGCGGGCCCTCCAGCGGCCGGGCGCTGAACGGGTCCTTCTTGAGTTCGGCGGCGAGCTGCAGCACCTCGGCCTGCTCGGCGGGCGACAGGTCGTCGTCGCGCAGGAAATGGCGCGTCATGCCGCGGCCCTGTCCAGAATGGCCGGCAACGCCTCGACGAAGGTCTCGAGCTGGGCCTCCGTGACGATCAGCGGCGGGGCCAGCCGGACGACGTCCGGCGCGGCGGCGTTGACCAGGAATCCGGCGTCGCGCGCGGCGTTTTCGGCGTCCTTGGCGCGCGGCGCGGTCAGCACCATGCCCTGCAGCAGCCCGCGGCCACGCACGTGGTCGATCAGCGGGTGGTTCAGCGACTCGATGCCGTGACGCAGCGACTTGCCCAGCACCTCGGCGTGCCGGACCAGGTCCTCGCCCGCGATCACCCGCAGCACCGCCCGCGCGGCCGCGGCGCAGATCGGGTTGCCGCCGAAGGTGCTGCCGTGCAGGCCGGGCGTCATCAGCTCGGCGGCCGGCCCGACGGCCAGGCAGGCACCGATGGGCAGCCCGCCGCCGAGGCCCTTGGCCATGGTCACGACGTCGGGGGTGACGCCGTCGTGCTGGTGGGCGAAAAAAGCTCCGGTGCGGCCCATTCCGGTCTGCACCTCGTCGAGCACCAGCAGGGCACCGTGCCGCGCGGTGATGTCGCGGGCGGCGGTCAGATAACGCTCGGGCGGGACGACGACGCCGCCCTCGCCCATGATCGGTTCGAGGAACACCGCGGCGGTGGCGTCGTCGACGGCGGCGGCCAGCGCGTCGGCGTCGCCGTAGGGCACGTGGGTGATGAAGCCGGGCAGCGGCTCGAACGGCGCCTGCTTGCTCGGCTGGCCGGTCAGCGCGAGCGAGCCCATCGTGCGGCCGTGGAAACCACCTTGCGCGGCAACCAGTTTCGTGCGCCCGGTCAGCCGCGACAGCTTGAACGCGACCTCGTTGGCCTCGGTTCCGGAGTTGCAGAAGAACACCCGCGCGGGCGCGTCCGCACCGAGCAGGGCGACCAGCTCTTCGGCCAGCGCGATGCCCGGCTCGCTGGCATAGAGGTTGGAGGTGTGGCCCAGCGTCGTCATCTGGTGCGTGACGGCCTCGATGACGGCGGGGTGGCGGTGGCCCAGGACGTTGACGGCGATGCCGCCGAGCAGGTCGAGGTACGTGTTGCCGTCCACGTCGGTGACCACGGCGCCGTCGCCGGCGGCCAGGGCCAGCGGCGGGGTGCCGTAGTTGTTCATCATCACGGCTTGCCAGCGGTGCTGCATCAGATCCCCTTTGGTCACGCGCTCACCACCTTGGTCCCGGTGCCCGCGTCGGTGAAAAGCTCCACCAGCACGCAGTGTTCGACCCGGCCGTCGATGATGTGCGCGCTGGGCACACCCGCGGTGACCACCCGCAGGCACGCCTCGACCTTGGGAATCATGCCCGCCTCCAGCGTGGGTAGCAGTTGGGACAGTGTCGCGGTGTCGATCTCGCTGACCAGCGAATCCCGGTCCGGCCAGCTGGTGTAGAGGCCCTCGACATCGGTGAGCATCAGCAGCTTTTCGGCCCGCAGGGCCTCGGCGAGCGCCGCCGCGGCGGTGTCGGCGTTGATGTTGTGCACCACGCCCTCGGCGTCCGGCGCGAGCGTCGACACCACCGGAATGCGGCCCGCCGCAATCAGATCCAGCACCGCGGCGGTGTTGACCCGCTCGACGTCCCCGACCAGGCCGATGTCGGTGGCCACGCCGTCCACGGTGACGCTGCGCCGCACGGCCGTGAACAGCTGCGCGTCCTCGCCGGTGATGCCGACGGCGTAGGGCCCGTGCGCGTTGATCAGGTTGACCAGTTCGCGACCCACCTGCCCGAACAACACCATCCGCGCCACGTCGAGCACCTCCGGTGTGGTGACCCGGAAGCCGCCCTTGAAGTCGCCCTCGATGCCCAGGCGCCGCAGCATGGCGGTGATCTGCGGGCCGCCGCCGTGCACGACGACGGGGTGGATGCCGCAGTTGCGCAGGAAGGCCATGTCGGCGGCGAACGCGTGCCGCAGCGTGTCGTCGGTCATGGCGTTGCCGCCGTACTTGATGACGATGACCTTGCCGTACAGCTGCTTGAGCCAGGGCAGCGCCTCGGCCAGCACCTGCGCCTTGACCGCGGTGGACAGCTCTTGAGTGTTGACTGTCATGAGCTGTACGCCGAGTTCTCTTCCACGTACGCGTGCGACAGGTCGGTGGTGCGGACGGCGGCGGAGGCGTCGCCCACACGCAGGTCGACCGTGATGTCGATGTCGGCGCCGGACAGGTCCACCTCGCGGGCGCCGGGCGCTCCGACGCCGTCGACGCACACGGCAAAGCCGTTGAACGACACCCGGATCCGGTCCGGGTCGAGGGTGACCGGCGCCATGCCGACCGCCGCCAGCACCCGGCCCCAGTTGGGGTCGGACCCGAACACCGCGGTCTTGACCAGGCTGTCGCGGGCGATCACCCGCGCGGCGGTCAGCGCGTCGTCCTCGGAGGCGGCCCCGGTCACGGTCACGGTGACGCGCTTGGTGACGCCCTCGGCGTCGGCCTGCAGCTGCGCGCACAGGTCGTCGCAGACCGCCAGCACGGCGTCGTCGAGTTCGGCCTGGGACGGGGCGATCTCGCTGGCGCCCGACGTCAGCAGCAGCACCGTGTCGTTCGTCGAACAGCTGCCGTCGATGTCGAGGCGGTCGAAGGTGCGGGCGGTGGCGCGGCGCAGCGCGGTGTCGAGCGCGGCGGCGTCGACGGCCGCGTCGGTGGTGAGCACGCAGAGCATGGTGGCCAGCGAGGGCGCCAGCATGCCCGCCCCCTTGGCCATCCCGCCGACCGTCCAGTTGCCCGGGTGGTGCAGCGCAACCTGTTTGGGCACCGTGTCGGTGGTCATGATGGCGCGCGCGGCCTCGTCTCCTCCGCTCAGCCCGCCGGCCATGTCCTGCACGACCGCCCGGACCCCGGCGAGCACCTTGTCCATCGGCAACCGGTCCCCGATCAGCCCGGTGGAACACACCGCGACCTCGATGGCCCCCGTCTCGGTCCCCCAGTCCGACAACGCGGCCGCGAGGGCCTCCGCGGTGGCGTGGGCGTCCTGGAAGCCGCCGGGACCGGTGCAGGCGTTGGCGCCGCCGGAGTTGAGGATCACCGCACGCAACGCGCCGGTGGTCAGCACCCGCTGGGTCCACAGCACGGGCGCGGCCTTGACCTTGTTGCGGGTGAACACGCCGGCGGCCGCATAGTCGGGTCCCTCGTTGAAGACCAGGGCCAGGTCGCGGTTGCCGGACGCCTTGATGCCGGCGGCGATGCCGGCGGCCCGGAACCCGGCGGGCGCGGTGACGCCCTGTTCGCGCACCAGGCGCGCCTCGGCAAGGTGGGTCACGGCGCGACCCCGACCACCGAAAGGCCTTCGGTCTCCGGCCAACCCAGCGCGAGATTCATGGATTGCACGGCGGCGCCACCGGTGCCCTTCACCAGGTTGTCGATGGCGGCGATGGCCACGAACGCACTTGCGGCCTCGTCCACCGCGACGGCGAGGTGGGCGGCGTTGCTGCCGATCACCGAACCGGTGCGGGGCAGCTGGCCCTCGGGCAGCAGGTGCACGAAAGGCTCCCCGTCATAGGCCTTCTCGTACGCGGCCCGCAGCTGCGACAGCGGCGCGCGGGTGCGGGCGGTGCAGGTGGCCAGGATGCCGCGCGACGTCGGGATCAGCACCGGCGTGAACGACACCGTGACATCGCGGTCGGTGACGGCGCGCAGACCCTGGGCGATCTCGGGCGTGTGCCGGTGGGCGCCCGCGATGTTGTAGGCCCGCGCGGACCCGATCACCTCGGAACCCAGCAGGTCGGTCTTGGCGGCCCGGCCCGCCCCCGAGGTGCCGCTGACGGCGACCACCGTGACGGCCGGCTCGATCAGGTCCTCGGCCACCGCCGGCAGCAACGCCAGCAGCGCCGCGGTCGGGTAGCAGCCCGGCACCGCGACGCGGCGCGCGCCGCGCAGCCGCTCCCGCGCGCCGGGCAGCTCCGGCAGCCCGTACGGCCAGCTGCCGGCGTGCGGGGAGCCGTAGAACCGCTCCCAGGCGCCCGCATCGGTCAGCCGGAAGTCGGCGCCGCAGTCGACGATCAGCGCGTCGGGGCCGAGTTGTTCGGCCAGCGCCGCCGAATGGCCGTGCGGCAGGGCCAGGAACACCACGTCGTGCCCGGCCAGCGCGGCGAGGTCGGTCGTCTCGACCACGCGCTGCGCCAGCGGCGTCAGGTGCGGATGGTGCTCGCCGAGCGTGCTGCCGGCGCTGGAAGCGGCGGTCAGCGACCCGATGGCGAGGCGGCCGTCGGCGTAGGCCGGATGCCCGAGCAACAGGCGCAGGATCTCCCCGCCCGCATAGCCGCTGGCCCCGGCAACCGCCACCCTCAATACGTCGGCCATTCCGCCGATTCTGCATGGTTATGCATTGCTTTGCAAATCCATTACAAGGCGGGCTAGGTGCGCAGTTCGGCGCCGACCGCGTCGGCGGCGCGTCGCACCGCGGCGTCGCGGGCCGCGCTGGCGTCGTCCTCGGTCAGCGTGCGGTCCGGCGCGCGGAAGCGCAGGGCGAACGTCAGCGACTTGCGGTCCTCGCCGACCTGCGGGCCGGTGAAGACGTCGAACAGTTGCAGGTCTTCGAGCAACTCGCCGGCGCCCTCCCGGACGGCGTCGGCCACCGCCTGGGCCGGGACGTGGGCCGGCACCACCAGGCTGACGTCCTGGAACACCGCCGGGAACGGCGACACCCGGGGCGCCGGCAGCGCCACCGCGATGGGGATCGCGTCGAGGTTGAGCTCGACGGCGCAGGTGCCCTTCGGCAGTCCGGAGCGCTCGATCACCGCCGGGTGCAGCTGCCCCGCATGGCCGACGACGGTCTCCCCGACGAGCACCTCGGCGCACCGGCCCGGGTGCCACGGCAGGTGCCGGGCGGCCCGCAGGCTCACCTCGACCCCGCTGGCGCGGGCGATGATGCGGGCCGCCTCGAACGCGTCGGCGGCCTCGGCACGGCGGCCGGGGCCCCACGGGCCGCGGCGTTCGCGCAGGCCCGCCAGGACGGCGGCCACGTGCTGCGGCTGGCGGGGCAACGACGCGTCCAGCAGGGCGATCTCGTGGTCGGTGGGCCGGCGGTGCACGGGAATGGGCTGCACGCCGCGGGTCTGCTCGGTCGGTTGCACCACCTGCGCCAGGGCGTACAGCGCGACGTCCACCAGCCCGCGGGACACGTTGCGCACCAACGCCTCCAGCAGGGCGGGCAGCAGCGTGGTGGCCAGGTGCGGGCGGTCGGCCTCGAGCGGGTTGAGCACCTGCGTGGTGGCGCGCCGCGGGTCGTCGGCCGGCAGGCCCCACAAATCGAAGACGCCCGCCGGCAGGAACGGCGTCGGCAGGATCTCGACATACCCGGATTGCGCGAGCGATTTGCCGATGGCGCGGCGACGCTTCTGCACCGCGGTCAGGCCCCGGCCCGCGGGCGCCGCGGGCAGCACCGACGGGATGGCCTCCAGGCCCTCCAGCCGCAGCACCTCCTCGACGAGGTCGGCGGGCTGCAGCAGGTCGGGTCGCCAGCTCGGCGGCGTCACCGTCAGGGTGTCGCCCTCGTCGCTCACCGAAGCCCCGATCTGCGCCAGGCGCCGCGCGGCGGTCCCGGGCGGGTAGGCCACCCCGGCGATCCGGTCGGGCAGTTCGGCGGGGATCCGGATCGGCGGGAGCGACCAGTCGTCGGTCGGCGGGTCGCCCCGCCAGTCGGTCAGCTTCTCCGACACCGCTCCCCCGGCGATCTCGACGAGCAGCGCGGCGCACCGGTCGAGCACGGCCACCGAGATGGCCGGGTCCACGCCGCGCTCGTAGCGCCGGGCGGCCTCGCTGGGCAGGTGCAGCCGGCGCTGGGTGCGCGAGACGGCGGCGGGGTCCCACACGGCGGCCTCGAGCAGCACGTCGGTGGAGTCGGCGCGCACCTCGGTGCTCGCCGCGCCCATCACGCCGCCGATCGCCGCCGTCGCCCGGTCGTCGACGATGAGCACGTCGGCCGGATCCAGCCGGCGCTCGATGTCGTCGAGGGTGACGACGGTCTCGCCGGCCCGGGCGAACCGCACGCCGAGGCCGCCGGAGATGCGATCGCAGTCGTGCGCGTGCATCGGGTGGCCGAGCTCGAGCATCACGTAGTTGGTGGCGTCCACCGCCGGCGAGGTCGCGCGGACGCCGGCCAGCAGCAGCCGGCGTTGCAGCCACCACGGCGACACCGCGGCGGGGTCGATGCCGGTCACGGGCCGCAGCGCGAAGCGCCGGACACCGGTTTCGGGCTGGACGGCCAGGGGCCAGGCCTCGCCGTTGGCGGGCAAGGGTTTGACGTCCGCGGGGTCGACGAAGTCCAGGTCGTAGGCGCAGGCGACCTCGCGGGCCAGCCCGCGCACCGACATGCAGTAGCCCCGGTCGGGGGTGATCGCCAGGTGGAAGACCACGTCGTCCAGTCCCAGCACCGCGGTGCCGTCGGCGCCCGGCTCTGCGGTTCCGGGCGGCAGCACCAGGATCCCGGAATGGTCTGCGCCCAAACCGAGTTCGGCCGCCGAGCAGATCATGCCGTCGGAATCGCGGCCGTAGGTCTTGCGCCTCGCGATGGCGAACCCGCCGGGCAGCGTGGTCCCGGGCAAGGCCACCACCACCAGGTCGCCGACGGCGAAGTTGGTTGCCCCGCAGACGATGTCGCGCGGCTCGGGCTCGCCGACGTCGACCCGGCAGGCGCGGATGGGCTTCTTGAAGCCGGTGAGCTCCTCGATGGCGGTCACCCGCCCCACGGTCAGCGGGCCGTCGACCGGACCGAGCGCGACCACCTCCTCCACCTCGTGGCCGATCCGCACCAGCGTCTGCTCGAGGTCGGCGGGGCTGACGTCCCAGCCCGGGGCGCCGGCCGCCACCACTTCCCGCAGCCAGCTGTAGGGGATCCGCATCAGGCACCCACCCCGAACGGCAACGAGAACCGCACGTCGCCCTCGACCATGTCACGCATGTCGGGGATGCCGTTGCGGAACTGCAGCGTGCGTTCCAGGCCCATGCCGAAGGCGAAGCCGGAGTACACCTCGGGGTCGATGCCCGCGGCCCGCAACACGTTGGGGTGCACCATGCCGCAGCCGCCCCACTCCACCCAGCCGGCGCCGCCCTTCTTGCCGACGAACCACACGTCGACCTCGGCGGAAGGTTCGGTGAACGGGAAGAAGTGCGGCCGGATGCGGGTGCGCGCCTCGGGCCCGAACTCGGCGCGGGCGAACGCGTCCAGGGTGCCGCGCAGGTGGGCCATGGACAGGCCGCGGTCCACCGCGAGCCCCTCCACCTGGTGGAAGACGGGGGTGTGGGTGGCGTCCAGCTCGTCGGTGCGGAAGGTGCGGCCGATCGAGACGATGTAGACGGGCAGCTCGTGGGCGAGCAGGGTGCGCACCTGTACCGGCGAGGTGTGGGTGCGTAGCAGCTGCCGGGAATCGTCCGGTGCGATGTAGAACGTGTCCTGCTCGCTGCGCGCGGGGTGGTCCGCCGGGAAGTTGAGGGCGTCGAAGTTGAACTGCTCGGTTTCGACCTCCGGCCCCTCCGCCAGCTCCCAGCCCATCGCGATGAAAGTGTCGGCGATGTGCTCGGCCAGGATGGTGATCGGGTGCCGCGCGCCGGGTGGCTGGCGCGTCGACGGCAGGGTGACGTCGATGCTTTCGGCGACCAGCACCGCGGCGTCGCGTTCGGCGCGCAGCGCGGCCAGGCGCTGGTCGTAGCTGCGCTGGACCTCGGTCCGCGCGGAATTGACCCGTTTGCCGGCGTCGGCGCGCTCCCCCTTGGGGACGCCGCCCAACGCCTGACGCGCCAGCGCCAGCGGGGAACGGTCGCCGAGGTGCTCGGTTTTCACCCGCGCGAGCGCGTCCAGATCGCCGGCGAGCGCGATGGCCTCCTGGGCGACGCCGACCGCCTTGGCCAAGGCATCCGGCGACAGGTCGACGGGCTGAGCACCCACGCGGCGACACTCTCCTTGCTGATGAGGGGCTGGGAGGAAGTTGCCCAGCGGCAAGTGCCGATCATAGTGATGCGGTTGGTGCTGCCCGGCGGGCGCTTCGGGGTGAGGCGGCCCGGCGTCTAGCCCGCCGCGACCGGCTGCGCACCGGCCAGGGCGGCCTCGTCCAGCGCCGTGCGCCCGGTGCGCCCGTTGAGGAACTGCACGAGCTTGTGCGCCGCCAACGCGCCCAGGAGGCCGAACGCGGGCGCGCCGGCCATGGTCCCCCAGTGGTGGGCCAGCAGCAGGAATCCGAAGCCCGCGGAGGCGGCCAGCATCAGGATGCGCACCGGCGTCCAATGGATGGGCTGGCGGAACCGGGCGGACACCAACACGCCCAGGACCACCGCGACGGTGTGACCGGCGTCGGTGAAATCGCCGCCGATGATCGCCGAGGCGATGCCGGCCGCCACCCACCAGCCGACCCAGGCGGGCCGCCAGCGCTGGGGAATCACCGCCGTCATCGCTCCGAGCACCGCCAGGGCGCCGTAGCTCATGCCGACGTCGCTGGCCCGGGTGATCGACACCGGCATCCACTCGAACTCGACCGCCGCGGCCAGGGCGGCCGCCACCAGCAGCGTCGCGCCGATGTGCCCGACGAGGAACGCCACGATCAGCCTGATGGTGCGCAGGTGCAGCTCGCCGAGCGCTAGCAGGCAGGTCAGGAAGGGCAGCCAGAAGTAGAGCGGACCGGCGTCGACGACCAGCGCGCTGCCCAACAGGGTGCCCACGTGGCCGTGGGCCAGGTTGTGCAGGTTGGTGCTGGCGCGCTCGACCAGCACGTCGTGGGCGTGCGGGCCGAGCACCAGGATGGCGCAGCTGACGGCAAGCAGCATCGCCACGTAACCCAACGTGAACTGGACCCGGGCGAGCCGGGCAAGGATGCCCCCAAACATTGCCTCCATTATGTCGGCTAGTTTGTTTCGGCGCTGTGATCCGGCGCTGTCAACTCCCTATGAGTCCTCAGACGATATATCGCCAAGTCGGCCGGAACGCCCGTGGTCTTGCCCGCAAACACGGGTTTACGTGCGCGTTTGGCGACAACACCCATCGCGTCCAGTTCGCTTTGGGCGATCAGGTCGAGTGTCGAACCCGACACCATGACCCCGCCCTTGGTGGCGCGTTCCATCACCCGCGCGGCGATGTTCACGTCGACACCGAGCCAGTCCGCCGCCAGCCGCTGGGGCCGACCGGTGTGGATGCCGGCCCGCATCCGCGGGGTGTAACCGGCCACCTCGACCGACTTCAGCGCCTCCTTGGCGGCCAGGACGGCGCGCACCGCGACCGTCGGATCGCCGAAGACGGCCATCAGGCCGTCGCCCATCCGCTTGACGATGTGGCCCCCGGCGTCCAGCAGCGGCGGCTCGACGGCCCGGGCCACCTGGCGCAGCAGCGTGAGCGCCGCCTCGTCCCCCGCCTGCAGGGACCAGGACGAGAACCCGACCAGGTCCGTGAAGACCAGCGTCACTTCGGGATTCGCCGGCCGACGGGCAACCGACTCGGTCAGCGCCTGCCACAGCTGCAACACCCCGAGGCTGACCTCCCGCGACACCGCGTCGCGATCCCCGAGCAACCGGTCGGCCGCGCGGGCGGCGGCGCGGGGGCCACCGTCGCCGGCCGTGGACAGCGGGTCGCCGAATTCCGGGTCGCCGGGTAGCAGCCGCCGCGCCCGGCGGATGAAGGCCACGGCGCCGGGGCTGTGGTTTCGGCTGTGCAGCCACTGTGTCGCGTTGTGCACCGAGACCGGGGAACGCCGCGGCGGCTCGGATGGCGTCACCGTCGGCGCCCCGGGCTCGCCCGAATCCGAATCGCGACGCGCGACTTCCACCCGGCCAGGTTATTTCCTCCCGCCGCAGGCGGGCAATGAAGGCCGTGCGCTTTGTGTCACAGCTCGCAACGTATCGCCTGATCACGGAGGCGCCACGTGGCTGTTCACGCTCGATAACACCCGCGGGGGCGCACGGCCGAAATCGTAGACAACGTACGTTGTCAAAGTTATCGTGAGCGCAGGAGGCCGAGATGACTGCCATTCCAGCCAAATCCGACGATCCGCTCGGGCCAGATTCCCTGACCTGGAAGTATTTTGGCGACCTGCGCACGGGAATGATGGGCGTCTGGATCGGCGCGATCCAGAACATGTATCCGGAGCTGGGAGCGGGCGTCGAGGAGCATTCGATCCTGTTGCGCGAGCCTCTGCAGCGGGTGGCCCGCTCGGTGTACCCGATCATGGGCGTCGTCTACGACGGTGACCGGGCCGCGGCGACCGGGCGCCAGATCACGAGCTACCACCACACCATCAAGGGCGTCGACGCGACCGGGCGCCGGTACCACGCGCTGAACCCCGAAACGTTCTACTGGGCGCACGCCACCTTCTTCATGCTGGTGATCAAGGTGGCCGAATACTTCTGCGGGGGCCTGACTGAGGCCGAGAAGCGCCAGCTCTTCGACGAGCACGTGCGGTGGTACCGGATGTACGGGATGAGCATGCGGCCGGTGCCCGGCTCCTGGGAGGAGTTCCAGGAGTATTGGGACCGCGTCTGCCGCGAGCAACTGGAGATCAACCAGGCGACCCTGGACATCTTCCGGATCCGGATCCCCAAACCCAAGTTCGTGCTGATGCCCACGCCGATCTGGGACCAGATGTTCAGGCCCCTGGTGGCCGGCCAGCGCTGGATCGCCGCGGGCCTGTTCGAGCCCGCGGTCCGCGAGAAGGCGGGCATGCGCTGGACGCCGGGCGACGAGGTGTTGCTGCGCCTGTTCGGCAAGCTCGTCGAGCTGGCCTTCCTGGCGGTTCCCGACGAGATCCGGCTGCACCCGCGCGCGCTGGCCGCCTACCGCCGCGCCGAGGGCCGGCTGCCCAGCGACGCGCCGTTGGTCGAGGCGCCGACGTTCATGGGGCCGCCCCGCGACCGGCGCGGGTTGCCGATGCACTACTTCCCTCCCCATTCCCGCCCGGCTCTTCGCTCGCCCCTCGACCCGGCCAAGGCGCTGATGGAGCGTGCCGGCTCGCTGGTGCACGGAACGCTGTCACTGGCGGGTCTGCGGCCCGCCCGGGCGCGCGTCAGGGCCGCGTGAACACGCCCAGCGCCTGAGCGCTCTGGTAGAGGCAGATCGCCGCGGCCGACGCCACGTTCAGGCTCTCCGCACCGCCGGACATCGGGATGCGCATGCGGTGGTCCGCCGCCGCCGCGATTTCGCTTGGCAGTCCCTGTGATTCGGGCCCGAACAACCATGCCGTCGGCCTGGCGAGCAGGTCGGCGGCCTCGTCGAGGCGCGTCTCGCCGTCCACCGTGGTGGCCAGCACCTGCAGTCCGGCATCGCGCACGGCTCGCAGCGCGGCGACTGTGTCCGGCGCGGCGACCACCGGGATGGAGAAGATGCTGCCCGTCGAGGCGCGCAGGCACTTGCCGTTGTACGGGTCGACGCTGTGGCCGCCGAGGATGACGCCTTGGGCGCCCATGGCGTCGGCGATGCGGATGAGCGTGCCCGCGTTGCCCGGCTCGCCGATCTCGACGGCGACGGCGATCAGCCGCGGCGCACCGGCCAGGACGTCCGCCAGCCGCGTCGCCGGCATCTCGCAGACCGCCACCAGCCCGGCGGGGGTCACGGTGTCGGACAGCGCCTTCGCGGCCCGCTCACTGACCAGATGGACCGGCGCTTGCTGCGCGCCGAGCAAGGACGCATACCGCTGCCCGGCGGCTTCGGTGACGAAGACGTCGCGCACGAGGCCGCGGGCGGCGGCCGCCTCGACCAGGTTGGGGCCTTCAGCGAGGAACCGCCCCGCGCGGCGGCGGCCGACGTGGCGATGCAGTTTGACCGCCGCGGCGACCCGGGCCGAACGTTCGGTCAGCAGGGGCTAGGCGGCCTCTCCGGAATCCGACGGGGCGTTGACGTCCTCGGGCAGCGCGGCCCGGGCGACGTCGACCAGCGCCGTGAACGCCGCGGGATCGGTGATCGCGATGTCGGCGAGGTTCTTGCGGTCCACCTCGACGCCCGCGGCCTTCAGCCCCTGGATCAGCCGGTTGTAGGTGATGTCGTTGGCGCGAGCCGCCGCGTTGATCCGCGAGATCCACAGTTTCCGGAACTCGCCCTTGCGCGCGCGGCGGTCGCGGTAGGCGTAGTTCAGCGAATGCAGCTGCTGCTCTTTGGCTTTGCGGTAGAGCCGCGAGCGCTGGCCGCGATAGCCCTTCGAGGCCTTGAGAATGCTGCGCCTCTTCTTGTGGGCGTTGACCGCCCGCTTCACGCGTGCCATGGGTGTTCCTACTCTCTAAGTAATGGTCGGGTGCCGGCAGCGGCGCCGGCGCTCGGCTTGTTGAAGGTCAGCCGTTCAGCAGCTTGTTAACCCGCTTGGTGTCGTTGGCCGCCACGGTCGTGCGGCCTTCCAGACGACGGGTCCGGGTGGACGGCTTGTGCTCGAACAGATGCCGACGGTTCGCTTTCTCGCGCAGGATCCTGCCGGTTCCGGTGCGCCGGAACCGCTTCGAAGCCCCGCTGTGGGTCTTGGCCTTGGGCATGTTTCCTCTACTTCTCGCTAGTCAGTCTCAGGTCAGTTGGGTGAAGGGGTGTCGGCGCCCGCATCGGCGTCCGATGCCGCGCCCTCCCCGGGTCCCTCGGGGTGCCTCGCCCTGGCGCGGGTTTTCGCGCCGCGGTGCGGGGCCAGCACCATCGTCATGTTGCGGCCATCCTGCTTGGCGGACGTTTCGACGAAGCCGTATTCGGCGACGTCGGCGCCCAGCCGCTGCAGCAGGCGGTAGCCCAGTTCGGGCCGTGACTGCTCACGTCCGCGGAACATGATGGTGACCTTCACCTTCGAACCCGCCTCCAGGAAGCGGATCACGTGACCCTTTTTGGTCTCGTAATCGTGATCGTCGATCTTCGGTCGCAGCTTCTGCTCTTTGACGACGGTCTGCTGCTGGTTCCGGCGGGATTCGCGCGCCTTTTGCGCCGCCTCGTATTTGAACTTGCCGTAGTCCATGATCTTGCAGACCGGGGGCCTGGCATTGGGGGCGACTTCGACAAGGTCGAGATCGGCGTCCGCAGCGACGCGCAGTGCGTCTTCGATGCGCACTATGCCTACCTGCTCTCCCCCGGGGCCGATCAATCTGACTTCAGGTACGCGGATGCGCTCGTTGACGCGGGTCTCAGTGCTGATGGGGCCTCCCTTGTTGGGCTTATACGTGTCGTGCCATCACGGCCAGAGCCTGGGTCCGAGTCGGAATGCAGCGGCGGAAACACCACACCACCAGCAGAAAAGCCCCGCACGTAGCAGGGCCCAATGCCGACCGATCACGGCCTGCCATTGGTCAAGCCGCCCGCGTCGCCCGCGGAACAGACATGCGCGATGTCTGTGACCGGACCGCAAAGCCTTGAAAAATTCGTGGCCCGCGGTGGGAGTGGGACTCCACTTAACTGTTCCTGGCCTTCGCCGGGATGGTCGTGGACGCCAGTTTAGCAGCCACGAGGCCGCTTTTCGTACTTCGCCCCCGGCCTCGTTCGGCGGGCGCCGACGCACGTGCGCCACCGGGCGAATTATTGCCGGCCGCTCTTAGCGCTTCGCCAAGCTTTTCACGGACTGAGGGCATATCCTCGCGGTCTGTGACACTCGCTTCCTCTCGTTCGGGGTCCCGTTCGGGACCCCGCGGCCGGTCGCAATCCCGGTATCGCTGGGTACCGGCGGCGGCCGGGTGGATCGTGGGCGTCATCGCGACGGTGTCGCTGCTGGCGAGCGTGTCCCCCGCCATCCGGTGGCTGATCAAGGTCCCACGCGAGTTCATCAACAACTATCTGTTCAACTTCCCCGACACCAGCATCGCGTGGTCGTTCGTGCTCGCGTTGCTGGCCGCGGCGTTGACCGCCCGCAAACGCGTCGCCTGGTTGGTGTTGCTCGGCCAGATGATCCTGGCCGCCGGCCTGAACGTCGCCGACATCGCCGCGGGCGACAACACGGCGGCCGAGACCTTCGGGGAGAACCTCGGGTTCTCGGTGCACATCGTCGCGATCGTGCTGCTGGTGTTGGCGTACCGGGAGTTCTGGGCCAAGGTCCGCAAAGGCGCGCTGGTCAAGGCCGCCGCGGTGCTGGTCGCCGGGGATGTGGTCGGAATCCTGATCTCGTGGGGCCTGGTCGAGTTGTGGCCCGGAACGCTGGCCCGCCAGGACCGCCTCCCCTACGTGGCCAACCGGGTGGTCGGATTCGCCCTGGCCGATCCGGACCTGTTCACCGGCAGGCCGCACGTGTTCCTCAACGCGATCTTCGGCCTGTTCGGCGCGTTGGCGCTGATCCTGGCGACCATCGTGCTGTTCCAGTCCCAGCGCGCCGAGAACGCGCTGACGGGTGAGGACGAGTCGGCCATCCGCGGGCTTCTCGAGCTGTACGGCAAGCACGACTCGCTCGGCTACTTCGCGACGCGCCGCGACAAGTCGGTGGTGTTCGCGCAGAGCGGCCGGGCCGCCATCACCTACCGCGTCGAGGTCGGGGTGTGCCTGGCCAGCGGCGACCCGATCGGCGACCCCCGGGCGTGGCCGCAGGCCATCGACGCCTGGCTGGGGCTGTGCCAGACCTATGGCTGGGCGCCGGGCGTCATGGGGGCCAGCACGCAGGGGGCAAGGGTCTATCGGGAGGCCGGGCTGAACGCGCTCGAGCTGGGCGACGAGGCGATCCTGCGCACCGCGGACTTCCGGCTTTCCGGCCCCGACATGCGCGGTGTGCGCCAGGCCGTGACCCGGGCCCGCCGGGCCGGGCTGACGGTGCGCATCCGGCGGCACCGTGACATCTCGGCCGAGGAGATGGCCGAGACCATCACCCGCGCGGACGCCTGGCGCGACACCCAGACCGAACGCGGCTTCTCCATGGCCCTGGGCCGGCTCGGCGATCCCGCGGACGGGGATTGCCTGCTGGTCGAGGCGATGGACCGCGACGGCGCCGTCGTGGCGATGCTGTCGCTGGTCCCGTGGGGAACCACCGGCGTCTCCCTGGATTTGATGCGCCGCTCCCCGCAATCGCCCAACGGCACCATCGAGCTCATGGTCAGCGAGCTCGCCTTGACCGCGGAAACCCTTGGCATCAGCCGTATTTCGCTGAACTTCGCGATGTTTCGCTCGGCGTTCGAGCAGGGCGCCCAACTCGGCGCCGGACCGATCGCCCGGCTGTGGCGTGGGCTGCTGCTGTTCTTCTCGAGGTGGTGGCAGCTGGAGACGCTGTACCGCTCGAACATGAAGTACCAACCCGAATGGGTGCCGCGCTACGCCTGCTACGAGGACGCGCGCCTGATCCCCCGCGTCGGTGTCGCCTCGGTGATCGCGGAGGGCTTCCTGGTGCTGCCGTTCACGCGGCGCGATCGGGTACACACCGGCCATCACCCCGCCGTGCCGCCCCGGCTGGCGGAGTCGGGCCTGCTGCACCACGACGGTTCGGCGCCGGACGTCAGCGAGTTGCAGCAGCGACGCGAAGACGCGGAGTTGGAAGAGTCGAGGGCCCGCCTGCCCGAACAGGTGCGGGTGCGGCTGGCCAAGCTGAAAATACTGCGGCGCAAGGGTATTGACGCCTATCCGGTGGGGTCGCCGCCCAGCCACACCGTCGCCCGGGCGCTGGAGGCCGACGACCAGGAGACCATCTCGGTGTCGGGCCGGATCCTGCGGATACGCGATTACGGCGGGGTGCTGTTCGCGCAGCTGCGGGACTGGTCGGGCGAATTGCAGGTGCTGCTTGACAATTCACGCCTGGAGCAGGGGCGCACCGCGGATTTCACCGCAGCCATCGACCTGGGTGACCTCGTCGAGATGTCCGGGCACATGGGCTTTTCCAAGAACGGCACCCGCTCGCTGATCGTGGGCGACTGGCGGATGATCGGCAAGTGCCTGCGGCCGCTGCCGAACAAGTGGAAGGGGCTGACCGACCCGGAGGCGCGGGTGCGGACCCGCTACGTCGACCTGGCGGTCAATCCGGAGTCCCGCGAGCTGCTCACGGCCCGCAGCAGCGTCCTGCGCTCCGTCCGGGAAACGCTGTTCGCCAAGGGCTTCATCGAGGTCGAGACGCCGATCCTGCAGCAGATCCACGGCGGCGCGACCGCCCGGCCGTTCGTCACCCACATCAACACCTACGACATGGACCTGTTCCTGCGCATCGCTCCGGAGCTGTACCTCAAGCGGTTGTGCGTCGGGGGCGTGGAGCGGGTGTTCGAGCTGGGCCGGGCCTTCCGCAACGAGGGCGTCGACTTCAGCCACAACCCGGAGTTCACGCTCCTGGAGGCCTACCAGGCGCACGCCGACTACAAGGTCTGGATCGACGGCGCCCGCGAGCTCATCCAGAACGCCGCGCAGGCCGCCCACGGCGAGCAGATGGTGCTGCGGCCCCGAACTGACGACGGCCACCTCCACCCGGTCGACATCTCCGGCGACTGGCCGGTGAAGACCGTGCACGACGCGGTCTCCGAAGCGCTCGGGGAGCACATCGATCCCGACACCCCCGTGCCCGTGTTGCGCAAGTTCGCCGACGCCGCCCACATTCCGTATCGGGCGCAGTGGGACGCCGGTGCCGTGGTGCTGGAACTGTACGAGCACCTGGTCGAGGACCGGACCGAGAAACCGACCTTCTACATCGACTTCCCCACGTCCGTTTCACCGCTGACCCGGCCGCACCGCAGCCGGCGCGGCGTCGCCGAGCGGTGGGATCTGGTGGCGTGGGGCGTCGAGCTGGGGACGGCCTACAGCGAGCTGACGGATCCGGTGGAGCAACGGCGGCGCCTGCAAGCGCAGTCGCTGCTGGCCGCCGGCGGCGACCCCGAGGCGATGGAGCTCGACGAGGACTTCCTACAGGCCATGGAGTACGCGATGCCGCCCACCGGCGGGCTGGGCATGGGCATCGATCGGCTCGTCATGCTCATAACCGGCCGCAGCATCCGAGAGACCCTGCCATTCCCGCTGGCCAAGCCCCACTAGCCGGCCCGGGGACGCCTGGCGCGGCCGGGGCGAACATTCGGTGAATATGTTCCAGGCCGGTTAACAATGCATCACAATGAATGCCGTGACCGCGTCGACGACCAGCGCCACGGCGCAGTTGCTGGCAAGTAGTCACACGTCGCTGATGCACGGCTGGCTGCCCACCACGATCCAGGCGGTGACCGCGGTCGTGCTGGCGCTGGCCGTCGGCTGGCGGTCCCGGCGGTGGCGGACGGTGTGGTTGCCGGCGGCTGCGCTGGCCGGTGCCGCGGTCGCCTACCTGACGCACTGGTACATCGTGGACCGCGGCATGTCCGACGAGCCCGCGCCGGCCACGCTGTGGCTGTGGATCACGTTGACCGGCACGGCCGTCGCGGTCCTGATCCTGGGGTGGCGCGGCGCCCGCCGCTGGCGGCGCGGAGCCGGGCTGCTGGCCATCCCGTTGTGCGCGCTGTGCGCCGCCCTGGTGCTCAACCTGTGGGTGGGCTACTTCCCCACCGTGCAGGCGGCGTGGAACCAGCTCACCTCCGGCCCGCTGCCCGATCAGACCGACCCGGCCACCGTCACCGCCATGGTCGCCAAACGGGCGCGACCACCGCACGGCAGCGTGGTTCCGGTCGTGATCCCTTCCGACGCATCCCATTTCAAGCACCGTGGCGAGCTGGTCTATCTGCCGCCGGAATGGTTCACCAGCAGCCCGCCGCCGGTGCTGCCGACGGTCATGATGATTGGGGGCCAGTTCAACACGCCCGCCGACTGGACGCGCGCCGGCAACGCCGTGAAGACGATCGACGACTTTGCGGCCGCCCATGACGGCAAGGCGCCGGTCCTGGTGTTCGTCGACTCCGGCGGCGCCTTCAACAACGACACCGAATGCGTCAACGGCGTCCGCGGCAACGCCGCCGACCATCTGACCAAAGACGTTGTCCCGTATATGGTTTCCAAGTTCGGCGTCAGCCGCGAGCGCACCCGGTGGGGCGCCGCCGGCTGGTCGATGGGCGGAACCTGCGCCGTGGACCTGACCGTCATGCACCCCGACATGTTCAGCGCGTTCGTCGACGTCGCAGGCGACTTCTTCCCGAACGCCGGGAACAAGGCGCAGACCATCGCCCGGCTCTTCGGCGGCAACGCCGAGGCGTGGGCGGCGTTCGACCCGACGACGGTGATCAGCCGGCACGGTCCGTACACCGACGTGGCCGGCTGGTTCGCAATCTCCTCCGAAGGGCCACCGGCGACGCGCCGCGACCTGCCCGGCACCGATATCGGCGCGATCCGTCTCGCCGGCCGGGAGGCCGCCGCCGACCCCGGCAACCAGACGGCGGCCGCCTATTCGCTGTGCGCGCTCGGGCGGGCCAACGGGATCGACTGCGCGGTGCTGCCCCAGCCCGGCAAGCACGATTGGCCGTTCGCGGACCGGGCGTTCGCCGCCGCGCTGCCGTGGCTGGCGGGGCGATTGGGCACGCCGGGAATTCCCCGGACGCCGTTGCCCGGCGCTCGCCCGCCCGCGCTGCCCGGCGCCGCCCCGCCCGCGGCGCCCTCCCCGGTCGTCGTCCCGGCCGACCATTCCCCCGCCCGGCGGTAGGCGCCGGTGCCGTCCGGTGCGCGGGTACGGCGTGCGATCTTCGCGCGGCACTGCAACCCGTGGAGCGCCTGGACCCGTTGGGCCAGCGCCCCGCTGATCCTGATCCCGCCGTGGACACGGCGCTGGCGCCCTGCGGCGTGGATTGCGTTGTGGCTGGCCGTCAACCCGTTCGTGTTCGGCAGGCCGGCGCACGAGCGGGCCTGGTCGACCCGGGCGATGCTGGGCGAGGAGTTGTGGATCAGCCGTCGCCCCCGGGACGCTGCCCTGGTGATCGGCGCGCTGACGTCGGTGGCCGCGCTGTGTGCCGTCGCCGCCGCCGGCCGGCGTCGGGCGCTGTCGGCGGCGGTCGCGATCGCGGTGCAGATGGCGCTCACACTGGTGTATTGGCAACAGATGGTGCGGTATCTGGAACGGGAGCGTGGCCATGCCTGAGGAACCAACCCCACCCGATCCCGGGTATGACACCGCAGGTGTGCCGACCTTCGAATCGGTCCGCGAGAAGATCGAAGGTCGGTACGCGACGGCGCAGGGCGCCGCGGAGCTCGACGCCGAGTCAGCCGAGGGCCGTTCCGTCAGCGAGCAATACGAGGCGCGCGAGCGTGCCGCCGCCGAGCGGCTGGCCCAGATCCGCGAGTCGATGCGCTCCGACGAGCGTTGAAGTGCGCAGATTCACCGTCGACGAGCGGCGTAACCGCCTGGCGCGCAGGCATTTCCTTTCGGCAGGCGACCCAACACCGCTGACGCGGGTGATCGCCGGGCTGGTGGGGCTGCATGCGACCGACCCCGCGACGCCGTATCTGTCGCTGTGGGCGCGCTCCCCCGGCTTCCTGACCGCCGACCTCGAGCTGCAGCTGTACCGGAAACGCGCCGCGGTCAGGCAGCTTGCGATGCGGCGGACGCTGTGGCTGGTCGGCCGCGACGACCTGCCCATGATTCAGTCGGCGTCCAGCGAGCGGGTCGCCGAGAACGAGCGGCGCCGGCTGGCCGCCGACGTGCGCAAGGCCGGTGTGGCCGCCGACGGCGAGCGCTGGCTTGACCGCGCCTGTTCGGCGGTATTGCGCCATCTCGCTGACAGCGGGCCGGCCAGCAGCACCGAGCTGCGGGCCGCGCTGCCCGAGCTGGCCGGGACCTACGACCCGGCTCCCGGAAAGCGCTGGGGCGGCCAGGTTCCGCTCGCCCCGCGGGTGCTGACGGTGCTCTCGGCACGAGCCGAAATCGTGCGCGGGCCGAATGACGGGGCTTGGACCACGTCGCGGCCGCGCTGGGCCAGGACCGGCGACTGGCTCGGCCAGCCCGTCCAGGCCCCACCCCGGCACGCCGCGCAAGCCGACCTGGTCCGCCGTTGGCTGGCGAGCTTCGGGCCCGCCACCGTAGCCGACATCAAGTGGTGGCTCGGCAGCACGCTGACCGTGGCCCGGAACGCCCTGAGCGATATCGGGGCGGTGGAAGTCGAGTTGCAGGGCAGCCCCGGCGGCACCGGCTGGGCGTTGCCCGACGACCTCGATCCCGAGCCCGAGGCGGCCCCGTGGTGCGCCCTGCTGCCCGGGCTGGACGCCACCACCATGGGCTGGTTTCAGCGCGAGTGGTATCTCGGTGACCATCGCGATGAGGTGTTCGACCGCAGCGGCAACGCCGGACCCACCGCGTGGTGGAACGGACGCGTAATGGGCGGCTGGTATCAAGACGACGGCGCGCGCGTCCGGCTGCAGCTCCTCGAGGAGCCCGGTCGCGACGGGCGGCGCGCCCTCCAGCGCCGCGCCGACGAGCTCACCGCGTGGCTGGACGGCGTGCGCATCAGCCCCCGCTTCCCGTCGCCGCTGTCGAAAGCCGGCGCCGCCGCGGGCTGATCGGCTCAGGCGGTGACTTTGCGACGCCGACTCGACCGCGGCGGCGGGGCGGCGCGGCCGATGACCTCGGCGAGGAACTTCCCGGTGTAGCTCTCGGGCACCGCGGCGATGTCCTCCGGAGTGCCCTCGGCCACCACGGTTCCGCCCTCGGCCCCGCCCTCGGGTCCCATGTCGACGATCCAGTCCGACGTCTTGATGACGTCCAGGTTGTGTTCGATGACGATGACCGTGTTGCCCTTGTCCACCAGCCCGTTGATCACGGTGAGCAGCTTGCGGATGTCGTCGAAGTGCAGCCCGGTGGTGGGCTCGTCGAGGATGTAGATGGTCCGCCCCGTCGAACGCTTCTGCAGTTCCGCGGCCAGCTTGACGCGCTGGGCCTCACCCCCGGAGAGGGTGGGGGCCGGCTGGCCCAGCCGGACGTAACCCAGGCCGACGTCAACGAGCGTGCGCAGGTAGCGGTGAATGCCGGTGATCGGCTCGAAGAACTCCGCGGCCTCCTCGATCGACATGTCCAGCACTTCGGAGATCGTCTTGCCCTTGTAGTGCACTTCCAGGGTTTCGCGGTTGTAGCGCGCGCCGTGGCAGACCTCGCAGGGCACGTAAACGTCGGGCAGGAAGTTCATCTCGATCTTGATGGTGCCGTCGCCCGTGCACGCCTCGCAGCGGCCACCCTTGACGTTGAACGAGAATCGGCCCGGTTGGTAGCCACGGACTTTCGCCTCGGTGGTGGCCGCGAACAGGGTGCGGATCTTGTCGAACACTCCGGTGTAGGTGGCCGGGTTGGACCGCGGCGTGCGACCGATCGGCGATTGGTCGACCCGCACCAGCTTGTCCAGGTGGTCCAGACCCGTCACCCGGGTGTGCCGCCCCGGGACCAGCCGGGCACCGTTGAGCCGGTTGGCCAGCACCGTGGCCAGGATGTCGTTGACCAGGGTCGACTTGCCGGAGCCGGACACCCCGGTCACCGAGGTGAGCACGCCCAGCGGGAACGAGACGTCGATGCCGCGCAGATTGTGCTCGCGGGCGCCGACGACGGTGAGCTGTCGCTTGCGGTCGACCGGACGCCGGATCGCCGGCATCGCAATGGATTCCTTGCCCGACAGGAAGGCACCGGTGATCGAGTCCTTGTTGGCCAGCAGCTCGCTGTAGGTCCCGCTGTGCACAATCTGGCCGCCGTGCTCACCGGCCCGCGGGCCGATGTCGACGATCCAGTCCGCGTGCGCGATGGTGTCCTCGTCGTGTTCGACGACGATCAGCGTGTTGCCCAAATCCCTTAGCCGCGTGAGGGTTTCGATGAGCCGGCGGTTATCCCGCTGATGCAGACCGATCGACGGCTCGTCGAGCACGTACAGCACGCCCACCAGGCCGGACCCGATCTGGGTGGCCAGCCGGATGCGTTGGGCCTCACCTCCGGACAGCGTCGCCGCCGCGCGCGACAGCGACAGGTAATCCAGCCCCACGTCGAGCAGGAAGCCCAGCCGCGACTGGATCTCCTTGAGCACCTGTCCGGCGATCGCCTGCTCGCGGGTGCCCAGGGTGAGCGCGTTCAGAAAGTCCGCGCAGTCCGAGATCGACAGCTCGGAGACCTCGGCGATGGACTTGGCGCCCCGGTCCCCCGCGGACAGCGTCACCGCCAGGATCTCCGGCTTGAGCCGGGTGCCCTCACACTCGGGGCACGGCACGTCGCGCATGAAGCCCTCGTAGCGCTCCTTCATCTGCTCCGATTCGGTCTGCGCCATCTTGCGCTGCAGGAACGCCAGCACGCCCTCGAAATCGGCGTAGTACGAACGGGTTCGGCCGTAGCGGTTGCGGTAGCGCACATGCACCTGGTGGTCGGAGCCCTCGAGGATCGCCTTGCGCGCTTTGGCCGGCAGCTTGCGCCAGGGCGTGTCGACGTCGAAGCCCAGCTCGTCGCCGAGCCCGGCCATCATCCGGGTGAAGTACTCCGCGGTGTGGCCCGTCGACCACGGCGCCACCGCGCCCTCGGCCAGCGTGCGCTCCGGATCGGGCACCACGAGGTCGGGGTCGACCTCCTTGCGGATGCCCAGGCCGGTGCACTCGGGGCACGCGCCGTAGGGCGAGTTGAACGAGAACGACCGCGGCTCCAGGTCGTCGACCGCCAGCGCGTGCCCGTTGGGGCAGGCCAGCTTCTCGGAGAACCGCTGCTCCCGGTTGTGCGCGTCATGCTCGTGGTCGACGAACTCCAGCACCACGATGCCGTCGGCCAGGTTCAGCGCGGTCTCCACCGAATCGGTGAGCCGCTGCTTGGCGCTGGCCTTGACGGTCAGGCGGTCCACCACCACCTCGATGTCGTGCTTCTCCTGCTTCTTCAGCTTTGGCGGATCGGTGAGCGGGTGCACCACGCCGTCGACGCGGACCCGGCTATAGCCCTGCGCGTTCAGCTTCTCGAACAGGTCCGCGAACTCCCCCTTGCGGGTCCGCACCACGGGGGCGAGCACCAGGAACCGGGTGCCTTCCGGCATCGCCAGCACCTGGTCGACGATTTGCTGGGGCGTCTGACGGGCGATCCGCTCGCCGCAGACCGGGCAGTGCGGCGTGCCGGCGCGCGCGTAGAGCAGCCGCAGGTAGTCGTACACCTCGGTGATGGTCCCGACGGTCGAGCGCGGGTTGCGGTTGGTCGACTTCTGGTCGATGGACACCGCCGGCGACAGGCCCTCGATGAAGTCGACGTCCGGCTTGTCCATCTGGCCCAGGAACTGGCGCGCGTAGGCCGACAGCGACTCCACGTACCGGCGCTGCCCCTCGGCGAAAATCGTGTCGAACGCCAGCGACGACTTGCCCGATCCCGACAGCCCGGTGAAGACGATCAGCGCGTCGCGCGGCAGGTCGAGGTCGACGCCCCGCAGGTTGTGTTCGCGGGCGCCCTTGACGATCAGGCGGTCAGCCACGCTGCCCTCTCTCAATGGATCTTTTAGGTGCTGCAGCCGTTGATGCGCACGGCGCATTCCATGCTAGGTGCCCATACCGACAAGCAACGTTTGACCAGTAACGTGGCCGCTATGACCGCCCCCGACGAGGTAAGCGACAACTACACCGGACACGTCGACCCCGGTACCGCGGCGCGCCGGACCCTACCCGGCGCCACGATCCTAAAGGCTTCGGTGGGCCCTGTGGACAACAATGCGTATCTGGTGACGTGTTCCGCGACCGGAGAGACCTTGCTGATCGATGCCGCCAACGACGCGGACACCCTGATCGGTCTGATCCGGGGAAACGCACCCAGGCTGTCGCTGATCGTGACCAGCCATCAGCACTTCGACCACTGGCAGGCGCTGGAGGCCGTGGCCGCGGCCACCGGGGCACCGACCGCCGCCAACGAGATCGACGCCCAGGCCCTGCCGGTCAAGCCGGACCGTTTGCTGGCCCAGGGTGACACCGTGGACATCGGCGAGCTGCGGTTCGACGTGATCCACCTGCGCGGACACACGCCAGGCTCGATCGCGCTCGCCCTCGACGGGCCGGCGACGGGCGGGGTCACCCAGCTGTTTACCGGCGACTGCCTGTTCCCGGGCGGCGTCGGAAAAACCTGGCAGCCGGGCGATTTCGCCCAGCTACTCGACGACGTCACCACCCGGGTGTTCGGCGTGTACGACGACTCCACCGTCATCTACCCGGGCCACGGGGACGATACAGTGCTCGGCGCCGAACGCCCCCACCTGGGCGAATGGCGCGAGCGGGGCTGGTGAGGCCCCGGTCCCTCCGCCGTGGCGATCGCGCGCGCGGCGCAGCCGGGCGACGCGGGTCGCCACCATCGAGCCGTGGCGATCGCGAGCGCGGCGTGGCCGGGCGACGCGGGTCGCCACCACCGGTTTCCCTAGGACGTGGTGTGCACGATCAGGACGTCGACCTTGGCGCGTCGTGAGACGTTGGCCGGCACCGAGCCGAGCAGCCGGCCGGCGATCGTGCTGAGGCCGACGTTTCCGACGACCAGCAGGTCGGCCTTCTCGTCCTCGGCCAGCTTGACCAGCGCATCCACCGGAGCACCTTCGATCGGGCGCTCCTCGACGTTCTTGGCCCCGGCCTTGTGCGCACGCTCCTTGGCGTCCTGCAGGATCGCGTAAATCGGCGCGGTGCCGGACACCTTGTAGCTCTCGTCGCGCAGTGCGTCCGCGGCCCGGGTGTCCTCATGCTGGGGCAGGTACGCCGAGGCGACGATCAGCTTGGCGTCCGGCCCGGCGATCTGCGCCGCCCTGTCTACCGCGCGCATTGACGAGTCCGAGCCGTCGGTTCCCACCACCACAGTCTGATAGGCGCCCATTTACCCTCCCAGTTTCGGTTGGTCAGCCAACCCAAGACAGTATCGCGTTTGCCCGTGGCAGAGGGAACAGATTAGCGACACCGCGTGGCGCGGCGTGTCCACAATTTGCGGGACATCGCCGAGCCAACGGACAATATCGCCGGTGACAAAACATTCAAATGCGCGGGCCCGGGGCGGAAAGCGTTGCATAACGCCGGTTTTCGCGGAATGGGGACGCCGGGGGCGAATTGGCCGCCGGCGATTTGTGACGCGGCTGCGCGATTCAGCTTTACAGTGACAAGCATCATGTCCATGCCCACCGTCGAGCAGCGCGTCGCCGACCGTGTCGAGGAACCCGCGCCCGCGCGTCCGGCCGGCAGGTTGCTCGATCCGTGGGCGATCGCCGCGTTCGCGACCGTTGTCAGCGGCGCCTGGGCCTGCCGGCCCTCGTTGTGGTTCGACGAGGGCGCGACCATATCGGCCGCGGCGAGCCGCACGTTGGCGGAGCTGTGGCGGCTGCTGAGCCACATTGACGCCGTGCACGGGCTGTATTACCTGCTGATGCACGGGTGGTTCGCGCTGTTTCCGCCGACCGAATTCTGGTCGCGGGCGCCCAGCGCCCTGGCGATCGGCGCCGCCGCCGCGGGCGTCACGGTGTTCACCAGGCAGTTCTCGACACGGCCGGTCGCGGTCTGCGCGGGTGTCCTGTTCGCCGTCCTGCCGCGTACCACCTGGGCGGGAATCGAGGCGCGGCCGTACGCCTTCGCGGCCGCCGCGGCGGTCTGGCTCACCGTATTGCTCGTCGCCGCCGTCCGGCGCAACGGAACGCGCGTGTGGGTTTGCTATGCGCTTGCGCTGATGCTGTCGATTCTGCTGAATCTGAACATGGTGCTGCTGGTGCCGGTTTATGCCGTAATGGTGCCGCTGCTGGCACCGGCGAAAGCGCGGAAATCGCGCGTCATTCGGTGGGCGATCAGCTCTACCGTCGCCGTCGCGGCGATGACGCCGTTCATGGTGTTCGCGCATGGCCAGGTGTGGCAGGTGAATTGGATTTACCCGGTCAGCTGGCACTACGCGTTCGACATCATCCTGCGCCAGTATTTCGACCACAGCGTTCCATTCGCCATCTGCGCCGCCGTCCTCATCGTGGCGGCGGTCGGGGCCCGGCTGGCCGGCGTTCACCCCCCGGCCGGCGACATGCGCCGGTTGCTGATCGTCTGCGCGGCGTGGCTCGTCATCCCCACCGCGCTCGTGGTGATCTACTCGGCCGTCAGCGAGCCGATCTACTATCCGCGCTACCTGATCTTCACCGCACCCGCGATGGCCGTCATCCTGGCCGTCTGCGTCGTGACGCTCGCCCGCAGGCCATGGCCCATCGCCGGCGTGGTGCTGGCCTGCGCGCTTGCCGCGGTGCCGAACTACCTGTTCATTCAGCGCTGGCCGTACGCCAAGGAGGGCTGGGACTACAGCCAGGTGGCCGACCTGATCGGCTCCCACGCCGCCCCGGGTGACTGCCTGATGGTGGACAACACCGTGCCGTGGCGGCCCGGACCGATCCGCGCCCTGCTGGCCACCCGGCCGGCGGCCTTCCGGTCGCTGATCGACGTCGAGCGCGGGACGTACGGACCCAAGGTGGGGTCCCTGTGGGACGGCCACGTCGCGGTGTGGCTGACGACCGCAAAAATCAACAAATGCCCCACAATCTGGACCATTACCAATAAAGAAACCTCACTGCCCGACCATCAATCCGGACCGTCATTGCCGCCCGGCCCCGCTTTCGGGCGCGCCCCGGCTTATCGATTCCCGAGTTATCTCGGGTTCCGCATTGTCGAACGTTGGCAGTTTCATTACTCGCAGGTGGTGAAGTCCACGCGCTGATTTGCGGCATTGCCGACGGCGTGAACCACCATTTGTTGGGTAGTTGACCGGTATGGAGAGCTGGCTGGCCGCACCGCTGTTGGGCGGCAACGTGCAAGGCGTCCGACATCTCGTCGAACTGTTCGTCGCGTTCGGTTTGACCACGCTCATCGGCCTGGAACGCACCATCCAGGGCAAAAGCGCCGGACTGCGGACCCAGACGATCGTGGGAACCTCGTCGGCGCTGATCATGCTGGTGAGCAAGTACGGCTTCGCCGACGTGCTCTCGGCCGGCACGATCGCGCTGGACCCATCCCGGGTCGCGGCCCAAATCGTCTCCGGCATCGGCTTTTTGGGCGCCGGCATCATCATCACCAGGCGCGGTGCGGTGCACGGGCTCACCACCGCGGCTGCGGTGTGGGAATCGGCCGCCGTCGGCATGGCCGTGGGCGCCGGATTGCTGCTGCTCGCCATCGCGGTGGTGGCCCTGCATTTCGTCAGCGCGCTGGTCTTCAAGGCGGTCGAAGGCCGGCTGACGGCACAGCTGCGCGGTACGGTCCGGGTGCAGATCATCTACCAGAACGGCCGGGGCATGCTGCGCGAGGTGCTGCGGATCTGCGGGCAGCGGAACTGGCAGCTCACCGAGCTGGACGCCGACACGCACGACATCGACGACGGCGAGGTGCGGGTGACGATGACGCTGTCGGGCGCGCAGATCGCGAACGCGCAAGAGGTGTTCGGTGACGTCGACGGGGTGGTGGCGGTGTTGCGAACCGACGACTACCCCGACTGAGCGGGGCGCGGGTCAGCCGACCGGCTGCGTCTCGCGCACGCCGCGGGTCGCGCCGTAGGACACCGCGACACCGGCGGCGCTCAGGGCGGTGAACACCGTGAACAGCCAGTGCGCCGCCATGCCGTCGCCGCCCTTGGCGGTGTTGACCACCACCCCGGCCAGCCCGGCCGCGATCGCTGCGGAGATCAGCTGGACGGTGTTGATCGCCGCCGAGGCGGCGCTTCCTTCGGCGGGGTCGTCGACCGACGCCATCGCGCGCGCCGACAGATGCGGCCAGGCCATCCCGATCCCGGTGCCCGCGACCAGCAGCGCCACCGCCCACAGCGCGGCCGTCCAGGGTGAGGTGTCGCCGCGCCGCGCGACGGCGGCCAGGGCCAGCCCCGAGGCGGCGACGATCGGCGCCGCCACGATCACCCGGCCGATCGTGCGGGGGCTCTCCAGCGACGCGCTGAGGATCTCGCTGACCGTCCAGCCGAGCGCCAGCGCGGCGCCCAGGAACCCGGCCGCGATCGGGGTCAGATGCGCCAGCCGCTGGCCGAACAGCGGTACGTAGGTGTTCACCATCGCGGCGCCCATCAGCGCGCCCATGGTCAGATAGATCCACTTCAGCGGCCCGGGGCCGAACACGCTGGGCGGCAGGATCGCCGTGTGCATGCGCCAGTCCACGAGCACGAACAGGCCCACCAGCGCGATGCCAGCGGCGAGCAGCGCAAACGTCGCCAGCGTGTTGCGCGGAATCTGGGCGACGCTGACTGCGAGTGCGGCGGCGCCGATCAGCAGCAGCGAGCGCACCGGCACCTTCATCGGCAGCGCGGCGGCGGTGGGCGCGACGCGGATCAGCGCGACGGGCACCAGCGTCGCCATCAAGCCGGTCAGCACCGCCATCGCCACGAAGGCCCATCGCCACAGGCCGAGCTGGGCGAACAGGCCACCCGTCGTCGGGCCGACCACCGTGGCCACGCCCCACATCGCCGACACCAGCGCCGACCCGCGGGTCCACAGCGTGCGCGGCAGCGCGGAATTGATGACCGCGTAACCAAGGCCGGCCAGCAGTCCGCCGGCGACGCCCTGCAGGGCACGCCCAGCTATCAAAACCTGCATATTCGGCGCCGCCGCGCAAACCAGGCTCGAGACACCGAACACGGCAAGTCCGGTCAGGTAGGACGACCGCGCCCCGGCCCGCAGCAGCATCGGATTGACCATCGCCGCCGCCACCACCGACCCGACGAGGTACAGGGTCGTCACCCAGGCGTAGAGCCGGCTGCCGCCGATTTCGGCGATCGTGTTGGGCAACAAGCTGGTGGTCAAGAACTCGTTGGTGGCATACAGCGCCACCCCGCCGGCCAGCAGGATGGAGGTCCTCAGATACCTCGGCCCCAGCAGCTCGTTCCAGCCGCCGGTGACGGTCACGGTGTCGGTCACCCTTCTACCGTATGGGGTGTCTCCTGGGCGCCCATCCGAGATGTGCTGCCAGCAAACTCATTTCAGGCCGGCGGCGTCCATCCCCCGCAGTTCCTTCTTCAGGTCGGCGATCTCGTCGCGGAAGCGCGCGGCCAACTCGAACTGCAAGTCACGCGCGGCGGCCATCATCTGCTCGGTCAGGTCCTTGATCAGGTCGGCCAGTTCGGCGCGCGGCATGCTGGTGGTGTCGCGGCCCTCGAACACCCCCGCGCTGACGGCGCGGCCCGGCTCACCCTGGGCACGCCGGCCCCGGGAGGCGTTGCGGCCGGACCCGCCGATCCCCACCGCTTCCGTGTCGTCTGCCTCGCGGTAGACCTGGTCGAGGATGTCGGCGATCTTCTTGCGCAGCGGCTGCGGGTCGATGCCGTGGGCCTCGTTGTAGGCGATCTGCTTGGCCCGCCGCCGTTCGGTCTCGTCGATCGCCTCCTTCATCGAGTCGGTGATCGAGTCGGCGTACATGTGCACTTCGCCGGACACGTTGCGGGCGGCGCGGCCGATGGTCTGGATCAGGCTGCGCGAGGACCGCAGGAAGCCCTCCTTGTCCGCGTCCAGGATCGCCACCAGCGACACCTCCGGCAGGTCCAGGCCCTCGCGCAGGAGGTTGATGCCGACCAGGACGTCATACTCGCCCAGCCGCAGCTGGCGCAGCAGCTCCACCCGGCGCAGCGTGTCGACCTCCGAGTGCAGGTAGCGCACCCGGATACCCATCTCCAGCAGGTAGTCGGTGAGGTCCTCGGCCATCTTCTTGGTCAGGGTCGTGACCAGCACCCGCTCGTCGGCGTCGGTGCGCTTGCGGATCTCGCCGATCAGGTCGTCGATCTGGCCCTTCGTGGGTTTCACCACCACTTTCGGGTCCACCAGGCCGGTCGGCCGGATGACCTGCTCGACGAACTCGCCGCCGGCCTGACTGAGTTCGTAGGGGCCCGGGGTGGCCGACAGGTACACCGTCTGCCCGATCCGCTCGGCGAACTCCTCCCAGGTCAGCGGGCGGTTGTCGCACGCCGACGGCAGCCGGAACCCGTATTCGACCAGGTTGCGCTTGCGGGACATGTCGCCCTCGTACATGCCGCCGATCTGAGGCACCGTGACGTGCGACTCGTCGATGACCAGCAGAAAGTCCTCGGGGAAGTAGTCGAGCAGGGTGGCCGGCGGCGAGCCGGGGCCGCGGCCGTCGATGTGGCGCGAGTAGTTCTCGATGCCCGAGCAGAAGCCGACCTGGCGCATCATCTCGATGTCATAGTTGGTGCGCATCCGCAGCCGCTGCGCCTCCAACAGCTTGCCCTGGCCCTCCAGCTCGGCCAGCCGCTCCGCCAGCTCCTCCTCGATCGTCGAGATGGCGTGAGCCATCCGCTCCGGGCCGGCGACGTAGTGGGTGGCCGGGAAGATGCGCAGCGAGTCGACCTGGCGGATCACGTCGCCGGTCAGCGGGTGCAGGTAGTACAGGGCCTCGATCTCGTCGCCGAAGAACTCGATACGCACCGCCAGCTCTTCGTAGGACGGGATGATCTCGACCGTGTCGCCGCGCACCCGGAACGAGCCGCGGGTGAAGGACAGGTCGTTGCGGGTGTACTGAACGTCGACCAGCAGCCGCAGCAGCGCGTCGCGGGGCACCTCGGTGCCCACGCGCAGTTCCACGGAACGGTCCAGATACGACTGCGGCGTTCCCAGGCCGTAGATGCACGACACCGAGGCCACCACGACCACGTCGCGACGCGAGAGCAGCGACGACGTCGCGGAGTGCCGCAGCCGCTCCACGTCGTCGTTGATCGAGCTGTCCTTTTCGATGTAAGTGTCGGTCTGGGCGATGTACGCCTCCGGCTGGTAGTAGTCGTAGTACGACACGAAGTACTCAACCGCGTTGTGCGGCAACATCTCTCGAAGTTCGTTGGCCAGCTGTGCGGCCAGCGTCTTGTTCGGCGCCATGACCAGCGTGGGCCGCTGCAGCCGCTCGATGAGCCAGGCGGTGGTGGCCGACTTGCCCGTGCCGGTGGCGCCGAGCAGCACCACGTCGCGCTCCCCCGCCCTGATGCGGCGTTCCAGCTCGTCGATGGCGGCCGGTTGGTCGCCGGCGGGCGAGTGCGGGCTGACCACCTCGAAGTGGCCACCGACGCGCACGACCTCGTCGACCGCGCGGTATTCCGAATGTGCGAGTACCGGATGCTCCGTGGCGAAAGCCATGCCACCAGGGTAGAACCGTGCACCGACAAGTGTCGGGCGCCGGCCACGGGAGCCACATCCGTCACACGGGTACCGGTTGGGAAGGACAAGACGACCGCCAGATTTGATAGCGCGGGCGATATCAAATTCGCGAATCACCTATTGGTCCGGAGACTCCGGGGCGCGGCGGCCGACGCACCATTCCCTTACCAAGTGCTGGGGTTGTCAGCGTGGGAAGAATTCGCCGCCCTCCCCATGCTGGTGCCGGTACCAGCATGGGGCCATTCATCGCGCCGTAGATTCAGGTCACGAGCTGGTGTCACCTAGGCCGTTTAGTTGACGCGGTCAGAGTGGGTTTCCGTATCGGCGAGGCTCCGGGGCGGGCCGCTCTTCGTCCTCGCTGGGCTTCGACGACCATGCTCCGTTGGATGGCGTACGGCGATACGCCTCAGGGATGCTTGACAGTCGCTCTGCGAGGTCGTCGCGTGGAAAGCCAAACCACCAAATCGTGTCCGGCTCACCGGGCCGACGAAAAGACGAGGAAGGCTGGTTCTCCTCGAAATCGAGCAAATAGTAATAGAGCACCGCCTCTTCCGAGTTTGGCCACGAGCCAGGGTCGATGATCGACGCCCTGGTGTCGCGGGCAAGTCCCCAGGTTCTGTCCGACGGTGGTGCCGTGTACACCACGTACATCATGGGTCCATCGGTCCAAGCGTGGGAGACCAGATAGGGGCTCTTACGCCTGCTGTTTTCATCGTCGATATGGCGCAGCAACTTCCGCAGCACATCTGCGGCAAACTGCACTTGAGCGTCGTCGCCTTCAGTTGATGGGTACATTTTTGTTCACCCACGGCGGGCACAGCGTCCAGCCCGGTTCTACTTCGACCACGCCGCTACCGCCCGCGAGCGGATACATCGAGATCACTCCTTTCTGGCCTCCGTCAGGTATGCCGGGCCGTCCTTCGTTGACATTCACAACGATCCTCATTGTCAGGCTCTCGCCAGTGTCCTCGCAGTCAGCGATTCCCAATGCTCCTCGTGTGCAGTGGACGCGATTGATCGGAACTTCGTAGACGAGGGTCCCGTCTCGATTGATGATCGGTCGACTGTGTGAGATCAGATCTTTGAACACATTGGGGTTGGTTACGTGATGTCTCCAAAACGCCTTATCCCATCCGAAACCCTGTTGTGTTCGTTCGTCGTAGTAGCCGCGCCGGAGAACCACGTGATTGCCGTCTAAGTCGGTGGCCTCGGCGATCACTTCGTTGACGGGGTAGGACCCGGTTGGCGGTGGATCCTCCTTTAACGTGTGGTTGTCGACGGCTTCGATTTTGGGTTTTCGCGGCGGCGCGTCTGAGGTCGGGGCTTGCGGGAAGGCATCGCGGATTCCGGCCATCGCCGCGGTAACCTTGCGGGCGACCTGGTCGTCTAGGGCGACCACTTGTGCCGCGCGCTGGCGAATATCACTGGCATAAGCTTGCGCCTTAGCTTGCCGGGCTGCCCGCTGCACGATCGAACCACCAGTCGAGCGATCGGTGACTGACATGTCTTCGCGCACATCAAAACCCGCCCCAAACGCGTCCTCGACGACATACCGAACCCGCGAGCGAGCCGCGGACAGGTCGGACGCGCCGTTTCGGGCAACCCTCGCCGCCGCTTGCAGTTGATCGACGACCGCGCTCGTTTCCAGCATGTCGGCATGCGTCGCGGCATGCAATTCGTCAGCGCCCCGACCGTGCCAGTCGGCCGAGAGGCCATCACGCCAAATTTGGTTGGCGACCTTATAACTGCGCCCGCCGACCGCCTCCCAATAGTCGGCCGCCTCTGTCAGATGTCGGGTCGGCCACGCCAACACCTGCGAGAGGATCGGGAACCCCGCCACCGCTGACATCGGCTACAAACCGATCGTCGAATGGACCACAGCCGCCATCTCGTCGGCGGAGTCAGCTTCATTGAGGACGTAGCAACCACCGGCTTCGGTGACGCGAGTTGCTTGGGCGTGCACCCGGTTGGCTAGCGCGGCAGTAAAGGCGGTGACGTCGGCATGAGCGACATTCACCGCCGACGCGCTGGCCTGGCACGACAATCCTGACACAGTCGGAGCCGTCGAAGCCTGGAGCTCGCCCGCTGACGCCGCCCACCGAGTAGCCATCGCCTGCAGAGCTGCGGTATCGACACGCACTACCTGCATACGCGGAAGCTTATTCGGAATCTGACGCCGCGAAAGTCAGTCAGGACGCCCGGCCACGGGAGCCACATCCGTCACACGGGTACCGGTTGGGAAGGACAAGACGACCGCCGGATTTGATAGCGCGGGCGATATCAAATTCGCGAATCACCTATTGGTCCGGAGACTCCGGGGCGCGGCGGCAGAACCCGGCCCTATCCCCCCGGGCGCGTCCAGGTCCGGGTGACGGGATCGCACTGCAGCAGATAACCGTCGTTCGAGGTGGTCATGGCGAAGACCGAGGTGCCCGGGCGGTCGCAGGAGCTGCCGGAGGCGTGCACGCCCATCGTGATCGGCGCCTTGGCCCAGCTGTTGCCCTCGCAGACGATCTGCTCGCTGTTGGTCGGGTCGTAGGCCAGCTTGCCGACGTCGCCGCAGACCGCGCCGAGCACGGGCGGCGCCGGGGTCGCCGCCGCCGTCGACGCGCTGACGGCCTGGGCGGGGTCGCCCAGGTTCACGCCGGCCGGCACGTCACCGACCCGGGTGGCCACCACGGGCACCCGGACCACCGCACCCTGCGCGCCGCACTCGTTGCTGAGCACGGTCTCGGTCACGGTGCCGCGCAGGCTGCCGTCGGCCTGGGGTGCGAGCGACCATGCCAGGGTCTCCTGCTGGGTGGCCGGGGCCTGCCCGTTGGGCGGGGTGCAGCCCAGCCGGTCCTGTTGCGGGGCGCCCTGCCAATAGCCGCCGACGAAGCGCAAGGTGTCCGTCTGACCGGTGGCGGTCTGATGGGCGGCGTTGTCCAGCCGCGCCCCGGTCGCCGCGCACCCGTTGGTGGTGCACACCGACCGGAAGGCCCACCACCCGGTGGCGGGGCCGTCATGGCGGATCGCGACGCCGTTGGTGGTGCGCTTGGTTTGGTCGTAGTCGAACCTGTAGGTGCCGTTGAGCACCGGCCCGCCGGAGCTTGCCGGCGCGGCGCTGGGCGTGGGGACGGACGGTTTGGACGCGAGCGCGGGGTTACCCGGCGGCGTGTCCGGCTCGAACGAGTAGAGCACCGACCAGGTGGCCGCCACGGCGATGAGCATCGCGCACACCAGCCCGACCGCCCACCGCGTCCGCGAGGAGAACCGGCGGCGCAGCGCCGCGACGCTGCGCGGCTGGGCCTGGGGGCCGGCCTCTACGACGTCGTCGACTCGCTCGCTGACGGCGGCGGCGAACGCGCGACACCGCTCGAACCTGTCCTCGGGTTGTTTGGCCAGGGCCTTGCCGAACACCTGGTCGAGGTGGGCCAGCTCCGGTCGGTAATCGCTGAGCCGGGGCGGCTCCTCGTGCAGGTGCTGGCTGATCACCGCGATCGGATTCGAATGCTGAAACGGCGGCGTACCGGTGAGCAGATGGAAAGCCGTTGCCGCCAAAGCGTATTGGTCCGCGCGGCCGTCGATATTGGATCCCGTCAACTGTTCCGGTGCGGCGTAGGCCACCGTTCCGACGGCGACGTTGGTTTCGGTGATTCCGCTGATGTCACCCAGATGGCGCGCGACACCGAAGTCCGCCAACAGGATTCGACGTTCCCCATCATCGGGATGGGTGAGCAGGATGTTGGCCGGTTTGACGTCGCGGTGCAGCAGCCCGCGGTCGTGGGCGTAATCGAGCGCGCCCGCGACGGCGTGCACGATGGCGCGCACCTCGTCGATCGGCATGCCGTCGGGGTGGCGCTCCTTCACCAGCCGGGAGGCATCGGTGCCCTCGACGTAGTCCATGGAAATCCAGAGGTGGCCGTTGAATTCCCCCCGGTCGTGCACGCCGACGATGTGGGGATGCCACAGCGTCGCGGCGAGATCGGCCTCCCGGTTGAACCTTTCGCGAAACTCGGGATCTGCCGTGACCGCCTCCGCCAAGACCTTGATGACGTCGCGGCGCGGCAATCGGGGATGCAGCGCCAGGTACACCTCGGCCATGCCACCGGCGCCCAGTTGCCGCAAGACCGTGTAGCCCGCGAACGGCGCCCCGCCGTTGATCGACGGGCGGGAACCGTCGACCTGGCCGGGGGGCGGCGCCGCCTCGACCTCCGCGCCCGGGGCCGAACCGACCGGCGGGATGCGGCGGAACAGGTGGACGAGGGTGACCGCGGGCACCGAGTGAAAGCCCGCGCGCAGCGCCGCGCGGGCCTGACGCGGGTTGCTCAACAGCCGGCGCCCGGCACCGATGCGCCGGGTGGCCCCCTTGTCCTCGTCCATCGATCACCTCACCCCCTGGTAGCCGGCCCGGGCTTGCCGCGACCTCGCACGGCGCGCGACACCGCGGCACATGCATCGCGATCGGCGCCTTGCTTCTTCGGCGCTTCGGCCGGCACGACGATGTGCCCGGCGCACCGAAATCCCCCTTACGTTCAAGATCATGCCGGATCCCGGTGGGGGGTTCGTCTCACGAAGCTATGAAACGGTTATGAGTGCCCGCACCGAAACATAGTGAAGTCACAGGCGGTTCCAATAGAGAGCACCCGCGCCACGCACCGATACTTGAGTAGTGACTCGACCCGCCCCGCCCATCCTGACGATTCGGCACGACGGGTACCAACGGTCCTTCGCGGCCGGACACGAGGTGGTCGTCGGCCGCGACATGCAGGCCGACATGCGCATCGCCGATCCGCGCATCTCGCGCGCCCACCTGATCCTGCGTTTCGACCAGGGACGCTGGTTGGCGATCGACAACGGCTCGCTGAACGGCACCTACCTCAACGGCTATCGGATGCCGGTCATCGACGTCCACGACGGTCAGAGCATTCACGTCGGCAATCCGCGGGGCCCGCGGCTGACCTTCGCCATCGGGCCGCAGCAGGGCTACGCCGACCGGCCGGGCCGGATCCGGCCGAGCCCGGAGCCCGGGCCGCCGACGCTGGCGTGGTCCGCGCTGCCCGAGCAAACGAATCCAGTCCGGAACCCGGGCCGCAGCGGCCCCCACGCGCCGCGACCCGCGCCGCCGAATTCACCGCCGCGGCAGGCGGTTTCGCCGCCCCGGCCGGCGCCCGCACCCAGCAGGCCCGTGCCCACGCCGGGCGGCCGCGGCACGCCACCGAACGAGCGGACCGTCGTGCACGCCGGCGCGCCGGCCGCCGAACTCACCGTCGTCGACGCCATGTCGGCGGACGTGTCGAACCTGGCGACGCGCTTTGTGAAGTTGCTCTCACCGCGCTCGTCGGCGGCCGCGGGCACCCGCGCCCTGACGATCGGCCGCGCGGCCGAGTGCGACATCGTCGTCTCCGACGTGCTGGCCTCCCGTCAGCACGCGACGTTGGTGCAGACGCCCCTGGGCACCGAGATCCGGGACAACAGCATCAACGGAACCTTCGTCAACGGCACCCGGGTCGGGTCGGCGATCCTGACCGACGACGACGTCGTCACCATCGGCAACGTCGACCTCGTTTTCCGCGACGGCACCCTGACCGAACGCAGCGATGCCGCGACGCGCACCGGCGGCCTGGAGGTGCGCAACGTCGAGTACGTCGTCGACAACGGCAAACAGCTGCTGGACGACATCTCGCTGATCGCGCGCCCCGGGACGCTGACCGCCGTGATCGGCGGTTCGGGCGCCGGAAAGAGCACGCTGGCCAGGCTCATCGCCGGCTACACCACGCCCAGCTCCGGCTCGGTCACGTTCGAGGGCCACGACATTCACGCCGAATACGCGTCGTTGCGCAGCCGCATCGGGATGGTCCCGCAGGACGACGTGGTGCACCGGCAGCTGACGATCAACCAGGCGCTCGGCTACGCCGCCGAACTGCGCCTGCCGCCCGACACCAGCAAATCCGACCGGGCGAAGGTGGTCGCGCAGGTCCTCGAAGAGCTGGACCTGACCAAGCACGCCGACACCCGGGTGGACAAACTGTCCGGCGGTCAGCGCAAACGGGCGTCGGTGGCGCTCGAGCTGCTCACCGGCCCGTCGCTGCTGATCCTCGACGAACCCACCTCGGGCCTGGACCCGGCGCTCGACCACCAGGTCATGACGATGCTGCGGCAGCTGGCCGACGCCGGCCGCGTGGTGATCGTGGTGACGCACATGCTGTCCTACCTCGACACCTGCGACCAGCTGCTGTTGGTGGCCCCGGGCGGCAAGACGGCCTACTGCGGTCCGCCCGACCAGATCGGTGCGGCGATGGGCACCACCAACTGGGCGAAGATCTTCACCAAGGTGGGCGCCGATCCCGAGGAGGCCAACCGGCGCTTCATCGAGCAGCGCGACGCGCAGAAGCAGAAGCTGTTGCCGGACAAGGCCGCCGAGCCGGGCGCCCTGGGCGAGCCGGTGCATACCAGTGTGCGGCGCCAGATTTCGACGGTCGCCAGGCGGCAGGTCCGCCTGGTGGTCGCCGATCGCGCGTACTTCGCCTTCCTGGCGCTGTTGCCGTTCATCCTGGGTTCGCTGTCGCTGACCGTCCCGGGCAGCAACGGATTCCACCTGCCGGGCGCAAACGCCGGGACTCCCGATGAAGCGGCGCAGATCCTGGCGTTGCTGATGCCCGCGGCGGCGTTCATGGGCATCGCGCTGACCATTCGCGACCTGGTCGGCGAGCGCCCCATCTTCCAGCGCGAGCAGGCGGTCGGGCTGTCGACCACGGCCTACCTGCTCGCCAAGACCGCGGTGTTCTGCGGGTTCGCGATCGTGCAGTCGGCGATCATCACCGCCATCGTGGTGATCGGCAAGAGCGCGCCGACGCGCGGCGCGGTCCTGCTCGGCCATTCGACCGTCGGCGCGACCGCCGAACTGTTCGCGACCGTCGCGGCCACCTGTGTGGCCTCGGCCATTCTCGGCCTGGCGATTTCGTCGCTGGTGCGCTCCAGCGAGCAGATCATGCCGCTGTTCGTGGTGGCGGTGATGGCACAGCTGGTGCTGTGCGGCGGCATGGTCCCGGTGACCGGCCGGCTGGGGCTGGACCAGCTGTCCTTCGCGATGCCCGCGCGCTGGGGGTACGCCGCCGCGGCGTCGACGGTCGACCTGCGGCACGTGGTGCCCGACTCGCTGCTGTCCCAGGACCGGTTCTGGCAACACACGTCGAGGGTCTGGCTGCTCGACATGGGCATGCTGGCGGCGTTGTCGCTGTTCTATGCGGGTTTCGTGCGCTGGAGAATCCGGCTTCGTCGTTAAGATTGCCTCATCCACCCACCGAAGCGCGAGACGTTCGACCTCCTCGCCCGCACCAACACCGATCCGAAGGGCATCGTGCGGGCCGTGGACGACTATGCGGTCCACCCGTGGGGCCTGTACGTGGCCCGGCCCACGCCCGGCCGCGCTCAGTTCCACTACCTCGAATCGTGGCTGCTGCCGTCGCTCGGCCTGCGCGCCACGGTCTTTCACTTCAATCCGGGCCATGAACGTCATCTCGACTACTACCTCGACGTGGGCGAATACGCGCCCGGTCCCGACGTCTGGCGTTCGGAAGACCACTACCTCGACATCGAGGTCCGCACCGGCGACGGCGCGGAGCTGGCCGACGTCGACGAGCTGCTGGAGGCCGTCCGCCACGGCCTGTTGACGCCGGAGGTCGCCGAGCGGGCGGTGCGGTGCGCGGTGGACGCCGTGGACGGGCTGGCCCGCAACGGCTATGACCTTTCCCGCTGGCTGGCCGGCCAGGGGATAGAGCTGACGTGGCGCGAGACGTAGGGGCGGCCCTGCCGGAGGCGGTGCGCGAGGCGCTGCACGACGAGCCGGTGCCCGATTGGCGGTCCCCCACGCTGGCCACCCTGACCGACAAGCGGTTCTCCGATCCCAACTGGATCTTCGAGCGCAAGTTCGACGGCATGCGTTGCCTGGCGTTTCGCGACGACGGCCGGGTGCGGCTGTTGTCGCGAAACCGCCAGCCGCTCAACGGCACCTACCCGGAGCTGGTCGACGCGGTCACCGCCCAGCACAGCACGCGCTTCGTGCTGGACGGCGAGGTGGTGGCGTTCGAGGGTCGCCGCACCAGCTTCGCCCGGTTGCAGGCCCGCCTGGGCATCACCGACCCCGAGGTGGCCCGCGCGTCGCCGGTGCGAGTCTTCTACTACGTCTTCGACCTGCTGCACCTGGACGGCAAGTCCACCGTCGACGCGCCGCTGCTGTGGCGTAAGCGGCTGCTGCGCAAGGCGATCGAGTTCGGCGGTCCGCTCCGGTACACCCCGCATCGGGTTGGGGACGGCCTGGCCGCCTACCGCGCGGCCTGTGAGCGCGGCGATGAAGGGGTGATCGCGAAGCTGGCCGATTCGAGGTATGACGGTGGCCGCTCGAGGAATTGGCTGAAGTTCAAGTGCGTGCGCGACCAGGAGTTCGTGGTCGGCGGCTACACCAGCCCCAAGGGCAGCCGGGTCGAGCTGGGCGCGCTGCTGCTGGGCTATTACGACGGCCGCGACCTGGTCTACGCCGGGAAGGTCGGCACCGGCTTCGACGACGCCACGCTGCGCCGACTGCACGGGCGGCTATCGGCGATCACACGCGACACGCCGCCCTTCAGCCGCGGCCTGGTGCGGGAACCCGACGCCCACTGGGCGAGCCCGGAATTGGTGGTCCAGATCGGTTTCACCGAGTGGACCCGCGACGGGAAGCTGCGCCACCCGCGCTATCTGGGCATCCGCACGGACAAGGACGCCGCCGAGGTGGTGCGCGAGACCGGGGCGTGACCACCTGGTCCCGGGAAGCCGGCGAGCGTAATGTCAGCAACCATGAGCTGCACCGGAAGCAGGTTGCTGCCGATCACCGCGGTGACGATCGTCGCCGTCGGCTCCCAGTTGAGCCCGGCGACCGCGCGGGCGGACCTGCACAACATCACCTACCGCGCCCGGATCGACGCGCTGACCACCGGCAGTCAGGCCACGTTCATCATCAACGGCGGCCAGACCAACACCACCAACCTGCCGTCCATGCCCGGCAACGCATTCGAAGCCAACACCGTGCTGCCCGATCCGCAACAAGCCGGGATGCGCATCGTGCTGCACTTCCCCTACTCGGCGAACGTGCACTGCGAGATCGACGTCGACGACAACGTTTTCACCCAGACCGACCAAATGGTCCGGCCCACACCGGGAAACACGGACCCCAACAACGGTGCGCTGGCATGCGGCGCACCCTTGCCGGCCTAAGGCTTGGGCTAGGGCCGCCAGCCCGCGGAGTCCGCCCACGCCCACGCGCGCCGGTAGGCGTCGGCATACCAGGGCTCCTTGACCGCGACGTACGGCGCGGTGTCGCCGCCGCCGGCCTCGATTTCGGCTGACCGCTTCACGGACAGATAGTCGGCCCGCGCGTCCGCGTCGGCCGACAGCCAGGCCACGAACAACAGGGCGAACTGTTGATTGGGCCAGCCGTCCACCCGGATGTGCACGTTGGCCGGACGCCCCGGATCCGCCGAGGCGTGAATCCGCTTGTCCCACAACGTCGCATCGTCAGTGTGGTCGTATCGCTCGACGGCGCTGCGGGCATCGGGCTTGGCGACGTCGGAGGTGATGCTTTCGATCCGCGGGTAACCGGCGGCCAGCAGCGACTCGGCGAGTTCGTCGGCGACGGCCAGGGATTCGACGGTGATCTGCATGTCGATGACGTCCTTGGCCGGAAAGTCCGGCACGGCGGTCGAACCGATGTGGTCCACCCGAATCGCCCGGTGCCCACAGGCGGTCCGCAACCGGTTCGCGATCCGCCGCGCCTGGTCCGGCCAGCCCGGATCGGGCGGCACCAGCCGCGCCGCCGCCGCGGCGTACTGACGCCGACTCAGGTTCTCCGCGAAGGGCCGTATCCGGTGGTCCCACAGCTCATGTGCCCGCTGCACCAGGTCCTCCGGGCTGCCTGAGTTGTCCACCCAGATGTCGGCGACCGCACGACGCTGCTCGTCGCTGGCCTGCGCCGCGATCCGCGCGCGGGCGTCGGATTCGGGCATGCCGCGTTGGTCGACCAGCCGCCGCACCCGCACCTCGACGTCGGCGTGCACCACGACGACCAGTGGGAACAGCGGCGCCATCCCCGACTCCACCAGCAGCGGAATGTCCTCCACGACAACCGAGTCCTCGGGCACCGAGGCGATGATCTCGGCGCGGCGCTTGCCGACCAGCGGGTGCACGATACCGTTCAGCCGTTGGCGCGCCTCGTCATCGGCAAAGGCCTTGGCGGCCAACGCGGGACGATCCAGCGATCCGTCGGGAAGCAGGATGTCGTCACCGAACGCGTCGACCAGCGCCGCCAGCCCCTCGGTGCCCGGCTGGACCACTTCGCGCGCGATGACGTCGCCGTCGACGATGACCGCACCGCATTTCGCGAAGGTGGCCGACAGCGCCGACTTGCCGGCGCCGATGCCACCGGTCAACCCGATACGCAGCATGCGGGACCGCTATTAGGCGTTGCCGGCGAGCTTCTCCCGCAGGGCGGCCAATTGGGCGTCGCTGGCCAGCGACCCGCCGGCCGCCTTCTCCTCGCGCGCGCCGTTGCCCGACGACTGCTCGGCGTGCCCGGCCGCCTCGGCCGCGGCGAACTTCTCCATCTGCGCGGTGTGCATCTTGTGCCGGCGCTCGGCCTCGGCGTAACGGGCCTCCCACTCGGCGCGCTGCTTCTCGAATCCCTCGAGCCATTCGTTGGTCTCGGCGTCGAAGCCCTCGGGGAAGATGTAGTTGCCCTGCTCGTCGTAGCTGTCGGCCATGCCGTACTTCGCCGGGTCGAATT
>NZ_LZJG01000036.1:0-1109 GCF_001667785.1 Mycobacterium sp. E3247
CTTCGGCGATGTGTGAGTGTGCCGGCGCAGGTGCGGCCTGGGATAGATCACCTCTCACCGATCGGTGACAAGTTGCTGCCTGATTTCTTCACAGAGGATCGCAGCGAGCTTTGGGACGCGCTGCGCAAGCGCGGGCCGGTGGTGTTTATCGAGGACAGCGTGTTTATGAATGGCTATTGCCTCACCCGGGCCGATGACGTGCTCGCAGCGCTGCGTAACCCGGAAGTGTTTTCGCTTAACGCCGTTTTGGATCGGCCGGACCATGCGCGTTGGCGCGCAATCTTGCAGCCGTTATTGAGTTCCCACGCGGTGAAACAGATGCAACCCGCGTTGCAAGATCAGGCCGCGGCGGTGGTCGAAGCGGTGGCCGCGCAGGGTAGTTGTGAGGTGATCGCCGATGTTGCGGAGCCATTCGCGGCTCAGGTTCTTCTCACAGTGTTGGGGTTGCCGCCGCAAGACGGGGATAGGTTGCTGCGCTGGGAGAATGCGCTTTGGGCGATCCAGCGGGCGCCTCTGGCCGCGCTCACAGGTGCCCGTTTCCAGGATTGGGTGCAAAAAGTTGAGATGCTCGGCTATTTGACGGAGGCTTTCGCGCAGCGCCGCGCCAGCCCTGATATTGCGGGTGTTATGTCCCGGTTGGTTGCCGGTGACGATGGGTTCGACGAAGCTGACGCGTGCGCGGTAGTTGAGATGCTGATCGCTGCGGGCATTACGCCGTTTAGGAGCGCGGTGGGTTTCGTGTTTCTTGACCTTGCCCGCGACCCGCGGCTATGCGCTTCGCTGCGCGAAAACCCCTCAGGGATTGAGGGATTCGTCGAAGACGTGCTGCGCCGCGAGCCGCCGGCCCCGGTGATTATCCGCAGGGCCGCTCAGAACGTCACCGTGGCGGGTGTCGAGATCCCGGCAGGGGCTTGGGTCGGGCTGTGCGTAGGGGCGGCCATCCAAGAAGACATGGCGAACGGCCACGGGTCGCGGGCGGACTACTGGGCGTTCGGCGGGGGTCCGCACCGCTGTGTGGCCGTCAGTCTGGCGAAAACAGCGTTGACTGTGTTGGTCAGCGAATGGTTACGCACTATCCCCGCGTTCGTGTTAGATGCTGAGTCCGTGCC
>NZ_LZJG01000037.1:0-15418 GCF_001667785.1 Mycobacterium sp. E3247
CCCCCCCCCCCCCCCCCCCCCCCCCCGGCGCCGGGGGCGGCGGCGGTGCGTCCGGCGCCCCGGCGGGCGCGACATTGGGGTCGAAACCCGTCGGTTCCGCACTGGCGGTGGCCGAAGGGATGGTCACGAGGGTGCCCGTGATCGCGGCGAGAACGAGCGTCTTACGGACGTTCTTCAATATCTTTCCTTTCGCGGTGCGCGCGCGCCAAAGCAAGCCCACGGGGGTGGGCTGACGGTTTTTGGTTGGTGCGGAAACCTGCTTTGGACCGTGCCGGTTCTCCTGGCACGACAGCGGTGGGCTCGAGTCGCCCGGCGGGTGCTACCCACCGGCCACGGACGGCCTTGCGACGTCCGCGGCCCCGCTCACACGCGGGTCCGTGATTCTGTTTTCAGTTACTCTTCCGTAACCCGTTGCGGGCTAACACGGACCGTACGAGACCCAGCCGCGTTCGTCATCTTCGGAAAACGGACATCTCGTTTCGGTAACGGGGTGATCACAGCGCAATCCCGTCGTCATTTCGGCAGGTCAGCACTGCAATTCCGGCAAGTACCCAACATTTGCAATCGCTTTCAAATCGTGAGCCGAATCACGCGCATTTTGTGAACTGGCCCACGTATTTGCGCTGGTGCGTTTACGTCGATTGCGCCCTACCGGGCCGGGGTCCGTGGCGCGAAGCCGCGCAGCTTACAACAAGTTACGCGTCATCGCCCATCCGCCACGCCCAGTGACGCGGACGAATTATGTTGCGCGCCTGCTAACTTGCGTTGTTCGAATAGCGAGCGCGCAGAACGGCCGGATCGCCGGAGGACCGGCATCTGATCGTCGAAAGAGGGTTCTAAGCAATGTCTTTCGCGTGGCCTGGCGCTGACGGCGACGCATTATGGATCGGCCGCCGCCGTCGCTGCCTCTCCACTGAGCTTCTGCCATTCACTTATGCAATTTGCTGGGCGGGCGCGGCATTCGGCCGATCTCACGTCGCTCCCGCGTCACCTTCTCGGACCGGTCCGCGATCATCCCATCCGAAATGCGCTATGCCCCAACAGATCACGATCGGATGGGTGAATTCGCCCAGAGCAGGAAACCGTACGCCCGCGTGGCCATTCCTCAACGCGAAAGGAGAACTCGCCTCAGGTCGAATAGCTTTGTGAATTCCGGCTTTCGACTGCGACGGCTGATGACGTACGAGCATCGATCCGGCGCGGTCCAACCGCGACCCGCTCGCGTGAGGTCGACGTCAGCTGCGCGGCTGCGCGAGGGCGCGTAACTCGGCGTCGGTGTTGACGTTGGTCAGCGACCGCGAATCCGACGTCAAGATTCGCTGGGTGTCCGAGGCGTCCACCAGGGCGCGCATCCGGCGCTCGCCGGCCGCCACCAATGCGTCGGCGCGGTCGGCCAGGTCGGTCCGGTACACCGCGGCGAGGTAGTGGTCCTGGCCGTCCCACGGCAGCACCACTTCCGCGCCGGTCTCCAGCGCCCGGCGGGTGAGATCGTCGATGAGATCGATTGCCAGGAAAGGCATGTCGACGGCGCAGACGAAGGCGAGCCGGGCACCGGCGTCGGCGGCCGCCCGCAGCGCCCGCCCGGTCGCCGGCAACGGCCCCAACCCGCGCAGTTCGTCGCGCATCACCCGCGCCCGCAGTTCGGGCAATGGCTGGCCCTGGGCGGCCATCACGAGGACCGGATCGCAACGCTGTCCGAGGATGCCGACCACGTGCTCGACCATCGTGGTCGCCTGGGAGCCCGCGGACGCGGGCACTGGGAGGCTGGCCTTGTCGCGGCCCATGCGTTGCGATGCGCCGCCGGCGAGCACTACTCCGGCCAGTGAAGCTGTCTCGGCCACGTCAGTCGACGGTCCAGGTGTCGCGCCCACGCAGCAATGATTGCAGAGCGGTGTCGTCGAACGGCTTCGAGGCCCGCGCGGCCTGCACCTGGGAGCGCGCCGCGTCGTCGTAGGTGGGCCGGCTGACGTCCCGGAAGATGCCGAGCACCGTGTGATCGAGGTTCTGATCGGAGAGCCGCGACAGCGCGAAGGCGTAGGCCGAGTCGTCGGTGTGCGCGTCATGCACCATGATCTCGTCGACGGCCACGTCGGCGGTCTTGGCGAATTCGAGGCCGAAGCCGGACTTCACCACGCAGTACTCGCCGTCGGCACCGAAGGTGATCGGCTCACCGTGGCGGACGTTGATCACCCGCTCCTCGGCGCCCTCCTTGCGCAGCACGTCGAACGAGCCGTCGTTGAAAATCGGGCAGTCCTGCAGGATTTCGACCACGGCGGCACCGCGGTGCTCGGCGGCCGCGCGCAGCACCTCGGTCAGTCCGTTGCGGTCGGAGTCCAGGGCGCGGCCGACGAACGTCGCCTCGGCGCCCAGGGCCAACGACACCGGGTTGAACGGGTGGTCCAGCGAACCCATGGGGGTCGACTTGGTGACCTTGCCGACCTCCGACGTGGGCGAGTACTGGCCCTTGGTCAGCCCGTAGATCCGGTTGTTGAACAGCAGGATCGTGATGTTGACGTTGCGGCGCAGCGCGTGAATCAGGTGGTTGCCGCCGATCGACAACGCGTCACCGTCGCCGGTGACCACCCACACGGACAGGTCCTCTCGGGCCAGCGCCAGGCCGGTCGCGATCGCCGGCGCGCGGCCGTGGATCGAGTGGAACCCGTAGGTCTCCAGGTAGTACGGGAAGCGGCTGGAGCAGCCGATCCCGCTCACGAACACGATGTTCTCCCGCCGCAGTCCCAGCTCGGGCAGGAAGTTGCGGATGGTGTTGAGGATGACGTAGTCGCCGCAGCCGGGGCACCAGCGGACCTCTTGGTCACTGGTGAAGTCCTTGCCCTTCTGCGGCTGATCCGTGGTGGGGACGCCGTCGTTCTTCTTCAACCTCGGGGTCAACCCCAGGTCCGCGCCCGCCAGATTTCCCATCAGGTCGGTCATTCGCTAGCTCCCGCTCCCACCGTCGCTGCCGCCATTCTGGCGACCATCGTCTTGTCTTGCTCGATTTCGGCCAGCGTGCCGCCCAGCGCGGCGCGGATGACCCGCCCGATCTCATCGGCCAGGAATGCGACGCCCTGAACCTTGGTGACCGACTGCACGTCGACCAGATACTTGCCGCGCAGCAGCAATGCCAGCTGGCCCAAGTTCATTTCCGGGCACACCACCATCGGGTAGCGCCGCAGCACGTCGCCCAGGTTCCCCGGGAACGGGCTGAGATGGCGCAAGTGGGCGTGCGCGACCTTGACGCCCTTGCGCCGCGCGCGCCGGCAGGCTTCGCCGATCGGGCCGTACGAGCTGCCCCAGCCGATCAGCAGCAGCTCGGCGTCCCCGGTCGGGTCGTCGACTTCCACGTCGGGCACCGAGATGCCGTCAATCTTGGCCTGGCGCAACCGGACCATCAGGTCGTGGTTGACCGGTTCGTAGGAGATGGCACCCGAACCGTTGGCCGCCTCCAGACCGCCGATGCGGTGCTCGAGCCCCGGGGTGCCGGGGATGGCGAACTGACGGGCCAGCGTCTCCGGGTCACGGTTATACGGCTGGAAGGGCTCGTCGGGCTTGGCGAAGGTGTGCTTGATCGGCTGCAGCGTGCTGACGTCCGGAATGCGCCACGGCTCAGAGCCGTTCGCGATCGCGCCATCGGACAACACGATCACCGGCGTGTGATACGACACCGCGATGCGCACCGCCTCGATCGCGACGGCGAAGCAGTCGGACGGCGAGCGCGGCGCCAACACGGCGACCGGTGACTCCCCGTTGCGGCCGTACAGCGCCTGCAGCAGGTCGGCCTGCTCGGTCTTGGTGGGCAGGCCGGTCGAGGGGCCGCCGCGCTGAACGTCGATGACCAGCAGCGGCAACTCGGTCATCACCGCCAGGCCCAGCGCTTCGGACTTCAGCGAAATCCCCGGGCCCGAAGTACTCGTGACACCGAGCGCACCGCCGTAAGAGGCGCCGATTGCGGCACAGATGCCGCCGATCTCGTCCTCGGCCTGGAAGGTGATCACGTTGAAGTTCTTGTGCTTGGACAGCTCGTGCAGGATGTCGGACGCCGGGGTGATCGGGTAGCTGCCGAGCACCACCGGAATGTCGGCCAGCTGCCCGGCCGCGACGATGCCGTAGGCCATCGCGGTGTTGCCGGAGATCTGCCGGTATTCGCCGGATGGCAGCGTCGCCCGCGAGACCTCGTAGGTGGTGCCGAACGCCTCGGTCGTCTCGCCGTAGTTCCAGCCCGCCTTGAGGGCCAAGACGTTGGCCTCGGCGATGTCGGGCTTGCGGGCGAACTTCTCCCGGATGAACTTCTCGCTGGTTTCGATCGGGCGGCCGTACATCCAGGACAGCAGGCCCAGCGCGAACATGTTCTTGGCGCGCTGGCCGTCCTTCTTCGACGCGCCGATCGCCTCGACGGCACCCAGCGTCAGCGTGGTCATCGCGACGGAATGCACGACGTAGTCGGACAACTCGTCGGACTCGAGCGGGTTCGTCACGTAACCCACCTTGGTCAGGTTGCGCTTGGTGAACTCGTCGGAATTCGCGATCACCATGCCGCCCCGCGGCAGGTCGCCGAGGTTGGCCTTGAGCGCCGCCGGGTTCATCGCGACGAGCACGTCGGGGCGGTCACCGGCGGTCAGGATGTCGTAGTCGGCGATCTGGATCTGGAAGGAGGAGACCCCGGGCAGTGTTCCTGCGGGAGCCCGGATCTCGGCGGGATAGTTCGGCTGGGTCGCCAGGTCGTTTCCGAAAAGCGCTGCCTCCGAGGTGAACCGGTCGCCCGTCAGCTGCATCCCGTCGCCGGAGTCGCCGGCGAAGCGAATGACGACCTGCTCCAGGCGCCGGCGGTCGGACCCGCCACCGGAAGGCGACCCGTTCGAGCCGTTGTGAGAATCAGACCCGGCTCCGCTGCCGTTCGGATCCACGTATCCGCCTTCCATTCGTTATCCGGATAGGCACTCCGCTGGAGTTTTACGTTACGCGCCGTTCAAGCGCGCCCCGCACCCTTGAGCTGTGTGTCACTAGTAGTACCAATTATGGCACTTCTTTAAGACTCTCTAAGACGAGAATGGCCGTCTCTAAACGGTTGCATACAGCGGTTTTACACCTAAAGCCGATGTCAGCGCGCGGACGGTGGTGCGGGCCGTTCAAAACTGTGGTATTGGTCACTTTTCGCGGATTCGCTCGCGTCTTCGGGCGCCGTCTCCGGCATCGCGACCAGGTAGAGGAGAAAGCCCGCGGCGGCGAGTGCTCCCAGGAAGGCGAAGGCGGCGTTGTAGCCGGCGGCCACCACGATCCACCCGGCCGCGAGATTGGACACCGAGGCGCCTATGCCCGTCGCGGCCGTCACGGCACCGAGGCTCACGTTGAACCGGCCGGTGCCGTGCGTGACGTCCTGGACGACGAGGGGGAACAGCGCGCCGAACACGCCGGCCCCGACGCCGTCCAGCAGCTGCACGCCGACCAACCAATACGGGTTGCCGGACAGGGTGTAGAGAAATCCGCGTGCCGCCAGGACCGCGAAACCGAGCAGGAAGATCGGCTTTCGCCCCCACGAATCGGCCTTGGCTCCGGCCAGGTAGGCCACCGGCACCATGACCACCTGGGCGGCCACGATGCAACCGGCCATCAGCGCGGTCCCGACGTCCTTGTTGTGCAGCGCCAGCAGCTGACCGACCAGCGGCAGCATGGCCGCGTTGGCGAAGTGGAAGGCGATGACCGTCGCGGCGAAGATCATCAGCCGGCGATTGTGCAGCAGCACGGCCATCCGGGACGGCGTCTCGTGCGGCCCACCCGGCACGTGGTCCATGCCCCGCGCGACGTCATGATCGATCGCGTCGCCCGGAATCCGCAGCGTGGCAAGCACACTCGCGGCCGCCATGACGGCGAGCACCCAGAACACCACCACCGGGCCGAAGAAGTAGGCCAAGCCGCCGGTGATGGCCGCGGCCGAGGCGTTGCCCGCGTGGTTGAACGACTCGTTGCGTCCGATCCGGCGGGCGAAGAAGCGCGGACCCACGACGCCCAGAGTGATCGCGGCCAAAGCCGGGGCGAAGACCGAGCCGGCGATACCGGTCAGGGCCTGCAGGACAGAGATCGAATACAGCCCCGGAAAGACCGGCATAGCCAACGAACCGGCGGTGATGGTCAACGCGCCGCCGACGATCAACGCCCGCTTGGCCGTGCTCCGGTCCACCAACGCGCCGGCCGGGGCCTGCGCGACGATCGCCCCGATTCCCCCGACCGCCATGACGAACCCGATCGACGCCTGGTCCCAATGGTGGGCCAGCAGCAGGTAGATCGACAGGTAGGGGCCCAGCCCGTCGCGGACGTCGGCCAGCAGAAAGTTCAGCAGGTCCAGCGCGTGCGTCAGCCGGCGCGGTACGGGGCTGGGGAGCTCAGCGGCGGCCGGCATGCGCATCTAGTACCCAAATGCGCGGCCGCTCGACCGCGAGGTGGGTTAGGCGCTCTTGTCGCGGCGCTCGGTGCGCGACGGCTTGCGCGGCACGATCGTCGGGAGCACGTTGTCCTGCACGGTCTCCTTGGTCACCACGACCTTGGCGACATCGTCCCGGCTCGGGATGTCGTACATCACCGGCAGCAGGACCTCTTCCATGATGGCGCGCAGGCCACGGGCCCCCGTGCCGCGGTGGATGGCCTGATCGGCGATCGCCTCCAGTGCGTCGTCGGTGAACTCGAGCTCGACGCCGTCCATCTCGAACAGCCTGGTGTACTGCTTGACCAAGGCGTTCTTCGGCTCGGAGAGGATCTTGACCAGCGACTCGCGGTCGAGGTTGGTCACCGACGCGACGACGGGCAGCCGCCCGATGAACTCGGGGATCAGCCCGAACTTGATCAGGTCCTCGGGCATGACCTCGGCGAAGTGGTCGGTGGTGTCGATCTCGGCCTTCGAGCGCACCTCGGCGCCAAACCCGAGGCCGCGCTTGCCGACGCGCTCGTAGATGATCTTCTCCAGGCCGGCGAACGCACCCGCGACGATGAACAACACGTTGGTGGTGTCGATCTGGATGAACTCCTGGTGCGGGTGCTTGCGGCCGCCCTGCGGGGGCACCGAAGCCTGGGTGCCCTCCAGGATCTTCAGCAGCGCCTGCTGCACGCCCTCGCCGGAGACGTCGCGGGTGATCGACGGGTTCTCGCTCTTGCGGGCGATCTTGTCGACCTCGTCGATGTAGATGATGCCGGTTTCGGCGCGCTTCACGTCGTAGTCGGCGGCCTGAATGAGTTTGAGGAGAATGTTTTCGACGTCCTCACCGACGTAGCCGGCTTCGGTCAGCGCGGTGGCGTCGGCGATGGCGAACGGCACGTTGAGCATCTTGGCGAGCGTCTGCGCCAGGTAGGTCTTGCCGCAGCCGGTGGGCCCGAGCATCAGGATGTTGGACTTGGTCAGCTCAACCGGCTCGTGCCGGGAGTCGCGCCCCTTCTCCCCCGCCTGAATGCGCTTGTAGTGGTTGTAGACCGCGACGGCCAGCGTGCGCTTGGCGGTGTCCTGCCCGATGACGTATCCCTCGAGGAATTCCCGGATTTCGACGGGCTTGGGTAGTTCGTCGAGTTTGACGTCGTCGGCGTCGGCCAGTTCCTCTTCGATGATCTCGTTGCAGAGGTCGATGCACTCATCGCAGATGTACACACCGGGACCAGCAATGAGTTTCTTGACCTGCTTCTGGCTCTTCCCGCAGAACGAGCACTTCAGCAGGTCACCGCCGTCTCCGATGCGCGCCATGGTGCTGAGGGCCTACTTCCTATTCGCCGTTCGTCGTGCTGTGCCGCATGTATCCCCCGACGCTACCCGCTAGATCGGGCCCGACGCGACCATTAAGGCCGAATCGCGCCGATGATATTCGGGGGAGTCATGCTGGTCCCGTCTGGATGAAACATATAGCCAGACGGTGCCCGTCACTCGCGAACGACGCGCTTTGCGTGTCTTTGGCGTGTCGCGGTCGTGACCCAACCGAGGCTGGTGCGCCGCCCGATCCCCACGAAATCACCCTACAGCGGTTCGGCGGAATCGGCTCTGATCAGCGAGTCGGTCTTGATGAGGTGTGCTCGGCAAGCATGGCCGACGTTCGCCCAGCGCGCACTGAGCGCGAAAAATCAGGTGGGGATTCGCGGCCAGTGCACGTTCGACGAAGGGCCGATGACGCTAGGCGGTCTGCGCGGAGAGCTTCCGGTATTCCAGGACGGTGTCGATGATCCCGTACTCCTTGGCCTCTTCGGCGGTCAGGATCTTGTCCCGGTCGGTGTCCTTACGGACGGTCGCGGCATCCTTGCCGGTGTGGCGGGCCAGTGTGGTCTCCATCAGCGTGCGCATCCGCTCGATCTCGGCGGCCTGGATCTCCAGGTCGGAGAACTGGCCCTGGATCACGCCCTGAAGCGACGGCTGGTGGATCAGCACGCGAGCGTTGGGCAGCGCCATCCGCTTGCCTGGGGTTCCGGCGGCCAGCAACACCGCCGCGGCCGACGCGGCCTGACCGAGGCACACCGTCTGAATGTCGGCGCGGACGTACTGCATGGTGTCGTAGATCGCCATCAGCGAGGTGAAGCCGCCGCCGGGCGAGTTGATGTACATGGTGATGTCGCGGTCGGGGTCCAGCGATTCCAACACCAGCAGCTGCGCCATGATGTCGTTCGCCGAAGCGTCGTCCACCTGGACGCCGAGGAAGATGATGCGCTCCTCGAACAGCTTGTTGTAGGGGTTGGACTCCTTGACACCGAAGCTGGAGTGCTCGATGAACGACGGCAGGATGTAGCGCGCCTGGGGCTGCATGTTCGGGTGCTGGGTGCTCACTGGGCTTCTCCGTTGGTGATGTGGGCGGCGCGGGTGATGATGTGGTCGACGAACCCGTATTCCAGGGCTTCCTGCGCGGTGAACCAGCGGTCGCGGTCGGAGTCCGCTTCGATGCGCTCGATCGACTGCCCGGTGAATTCGGCGTTCAGCCGGAACATCTCCTTCTTGATGACGTGGAACTGCTCGGCCTGGATCGCGATGTCGGCCGCGCTGCCCGTCACCCCGCCCAGCGGCTGGTGCATCAGGATGCGCGCGTGCGGCAGCGCGAAGCGCTTGCCCTTGGTGCCGGCCGCGAGCAGGAACTCTCCCATCGAGGCGGCCATGCCCATCGCGTAGGTGGCGATGTCGCAGGGCGCCAGCACCATGGTGTCGTAGATGGCCATGCCGGCGCTGATCGATCCGCCCGGGGAGTTGATGTACAGCGAGATGTCCTTGTCGGCGTCCTCGGCGGCGAGCAACAGGATCTGCGCGCACAGCCGGTTGGCGACCTCGTCGTTCACCTCCGAACCCAGGAAGATGATGCGCTCGGAGAGCAAGCGCTCATAGACCGAGTCCGTGAGGTTGAGCCCCTGCGAGGGCGAACGCATGTCAGACACGACTGGGTTACCTGCTTTCTCGAGTTCTTCTATGCACCGACACTAACCAACCTGGCCGACTGTTTCGCGGTCACGCTCCCCCTCAATTCGGCGCTTTCGCTCACAGCGTCAAGACCGGTCACTCCGCTTCGTCGTCGGACGCTTCGGTTTCCGGGGCCTCGTCGGTCGGCTCGGCATCGTTGGCCTCCCCGGTCGAATGGTCGGCCTCCTCAGCCTCGCCAGTCGGCTCGGCATCGTTGGCTTCCCCGCGCTTGCCGAAGAACTCATTGGTGTCGATCGCGTTCCCGTCGGTGTCGGTCACCGTCGCCGCCCGCACCACCTCGGCGATGGCCAGCCCGCGCCGCACGTCGGCGAACATGGCCGGCAGCTGGTTGTTCTCCTGCAGGTAGCCCAGCAGCTGCTGCGGCTCGATGCCGTATTGGCGCGACGTCATCATCAGCCGCTCGGTCAGGTCGTCCTGGCCGACCTGGACCTCCAGCTCGTCGGCCAACGCATCCAGCAGCAGCTGCCTCTTGACGTCCGTCTCCGCGGCCGAGCGCGTCTCGGTCTCGAACTCTTCGCGCGTCTTGCCCTGTCCGGCGAGCGCCTGGTCGAGCTTGGCCTCGTCGTGCTCCAGCCCGTGCAGGGCGTTGTGCAGGGTGCTCTCGACCTGCGCTTTGACGATCGCCTCCGGCAGCGGCACGTCGACCTGGTCCAAGAGAGCGTCCAGCGCGGCGTTACGTATCTGGTCGGCCTGCTGAGCGCGCTTGACCCGGCCCACCTGCTCGCGCAGATTGGCCCGCAGCTCCTCGATGGTGTCGAACTCGCTGGCCAACTGGGCGAACTCGTCGTCGGGCTCGGGGAGCTCGCGCTGCTTGATCGACTTGACGGTGACGGTCACCTGCGCGTCCCGCCCGGCGTGGTCACCGGCCGCCAGCTGCGCGGTGAACTCGCGGGACTCGTCGGCGGACAGACCGACCAGGGCGTCGTCGAGGCCCGCGATGAGACGGCCGGAGCCCACCTCGTGGGACAGCCCCTCCGCGGCGGCCCCCGGCACCTCTTCACCGTCGATGGTGGCTGACAGGTCGATGGAGACGAAGTCGCCGGTTTCCACGGGCCGGTCCACCCCGGTGAGGGTGCCGAACCGGGCGCGCAAGGACTGCAATTCGGCGTCGACGTCATCGTCGCTGACCTCGACCGGGTCGACCGACACCTTCAGCGTGGCCAGGTCCGGAAGCTCGATCTTGGGGCGGATGTCGACCTCGGCGGTGAACGCCAGCTCCTGGCCGTACTCCTTCTTGGTGACCTCGATCTCGGGCTGACCGAGCGGCTGCACTTCTGAGTCCACGACCGCCTGCCCGTACCGCGCGGGCAGCGCCTCGTTCACAACCTGGTCCAGCAGCGCCTCTCGGCCGAACCGGGCCTCCAGCAACTTCGCCGGCGCCTTGCCGGGGCGGAAGCCGGGCAGTCGCACCTGCTTGGCCAGCTCCCGGTAGGCCCGCTGGAAGTCGGGCTCCAGTTCGGCGAACGGCACCTCCACGTTGATGCGGACCCGGGTGGGGCTCAGCTGCTCGACGGTGCTCTTCACGGGGGTGCTCCTCGGTGGTCGTTCCTGGCGTTCGGTGGGCCGCGTGCATGCGGCGCGGGGTGGTGCTCTGGTCGGGGTGACAGGATTTGAACCTGCGGCCTTCCGCTCCCAAAGCGGATGCGCTACCAAGCTGCGCTACACCCCGCGCTGACCTCGATGATCCTAAGGCCCGTCGAGTCCGGGTCGGCCACGGCCTTCGCGGCGACCTCACAGACCCTCACGGAGCGATCACAAGACCGCGTCGATTAGATTTGATCTTCGTCGACAGCTACAGTCACGCTCGACCAATACATGCGGGCGTAGCTCAATGGTAGAGCCCTAGTCTTCCAAACTAGCTACGCGGGTTCGATTCCCGTCGCCCGCTCGGGTTAGGGATCTGCTCCACAGAGAGGCGCCATGAGCGACCTAGAAACGGATGCGCTGATCCACGGCTCATGCGCGCCGGACTTCGTCGGGGTGCGCGAGGCATTCGAAGGCAACTTCACGCGGGGCGATGAAGTCGGCGCGGCCGTCGCGGTCTGGGTGGACGGGGACCTCGTCGTCAACCTCTGGGGCGGTTGGGCCGACGCCGCCCACACCCGGACCTGGCAGCAGAACACCCTGACGACGGTGCTATCCGGCACCAAGGGCTTGTCGGCCACCTGTGTCCATCAACTGGCCGACCGCGGCGAGCTGGACCTGCAGGCCCCGGTCGCCCATTACTGGCCCGAGTTCGCGCAAGCCGGCAAACAGGACATCACGCTGGCGATGGTGATGAGCCACCGGTCCGGCGTGATCGGCCCCCGCACCCGGCTGCGCTGGGAAGACGTCGCCGACTGGGATTTGGTCTGCGAGCAACTGGCCGCCGCCGAACCGTACTGGGAACCGGGCACCGCCCAGGGCTACCACATGACCACGTTCGGATTCATCCTCGGCGAGGTGTTCCGCCGCGTCACCGGCCGGACGATCGGCCAGTACCTGCGCACCGAGATCGCCGAACCGTTGGGCGCCGACGTCCATATCGGGCTGCCCCTGGCCGAACAGCGCCGCTGCGCCGAGCGGGTCAACAAGCCGCACGCCCGTGACCTGCTGGCCGACGCGCAGGCCCCCGGCCACCCGGTCAGCCTGTCCGACCATCCGAAGGCCGGGCTCTCGATCTCGATGGGGTTCGCCCCCGACGACGAGCTCGGCTCCCATGATCTGCAGCTGTGGCGCGAACTCGAGTTCCCGGGGACCAACGGGCAGGTGTCGGCCCTGGGGTTGGCGACGTTCTACAACGCGCTCGCGCAGGAGAAGGTGCTCAGCCGCGAGCACATGGACCTGGTGCGGGAGTGTCAGGGCGGCCTGGAGACCGACCTGGTGCTGGGGCCACGGGTCGCGGACCACGGCTGGGGCCTGGGCTACATGCTCAACCAGCGGTGCGTCAACGGGCCCAACCCTCGGATCTTCGGCCACGGCGGCCTGGGCGGCTCCTTCGGGTTCGTCGATTTAGAGCACCGCATCGGTTACGCGTACGTGGCGAACCGCTTCGACGCCACCAAGGCCAATGCGGACCCGCGCAGCCTCGCGCTGAGCAACGAGGTCTACGCGACGCTGGGAGTCATGCCGGAAGCGCGAGCGGCGACCTGACGTTGGGGGTACGGGCCACGCGCACGCGGCCCGCACCCATCGACGGATCAGTGTTGCCAGGGCTGCGGCTGATACGGTCCCGGTCCGCCGGGTCCACCGGGCCAGCCAGGACCGCGTTGGTCGGGTCCCGGGCCATTCCAGTCACGGCTGTGGTCGTTGCCGTCCATGTCGCGATGGCGGTCATCGTGGCAGTTGTTCGAGTCCCAGTTCTGCCCCCAACCCGGGTCCCACCCTTGCCCCGGGCACCAGTGGTAATCGGGCAATGGCGCGGGCTGGGCCTGGGCGCCGACCGCGGCACCCAGCCCAGCCAGCCCCAACCCGACGATCGCGGAAACCGTTGCAGCTAAACGCGGAAGAGTATTCACGGCTTCCACCAGTACCCTCAATCGAGCCGCGCTCAAACAGTAGACGTCAGCGTTTCTTGCTGGGAGTTTCCTGCCAATTGGCGCCACCTTGGGGAGAGCGCAATGATGGTGAGGCGCATCACTTTTGGCAGGACGGGCACCAAAACACGTTTCGCCCCTCCAGGACGGACGTGCGGATCGAATCTCCGCACACCCGGCACCCTTCGCCGGCGCGCCGGTACACGTACGTCCGGGGACGCCCGGCCCGATACGACGGCGGGCCGTGGTCGTGTTCGGGCCGCACCACGACGATCTTGCCGCGGCGGAAGCCGACCTTCATCAGCGCCACCAGGTCGGTCCACGCCGCGTCGAACTCCGCCTGGCCGACGTCCCGGCCCGGGCGGAAGGGGTCGATGTTGTGGCGGTACAGCAGCTCGTTGCGGTAGACGTTGCCCACGCCGGCGACGATGGTCTGATCCATCAACAGTGCGCCGATAGGTCTGCGGGACTTACTGATTCGCTTCCACGCCCAGGATGGATCGGCGTCGTTGCGCAGCGGGTCGGGGCCGAGCTTGGCCAGCACGTCGGAAACCTGGCCCTCGTCGATCACCTCGCAGACCGTCGGCCCGCGCAGATCGGTGCCGTAGTCGGCGCCCACCATGCGCATTCGCACCTGCCCGACCGGCTCGGGAAGGACCGCGTCCTCGCGCGGCCATTCGGTGAAGGCGCCGTAGAGGCCCAGGTGCACGTGCACGATCGGGCCGCCGTCATAGTGGTGGAACAGGTGCTTGCCCCAGACGCTGGTGCGGCGCAACACGCGCCCGTCCACCACGGCCGCATCGGCGAAGCGCCCCTGCGGGCTGGACACCGCTACGGGCGCACCACCGAACCGGCGCTGGTGCAGCCGGGCCAGCCGGTGCAGGGTGTGCCCTTCGGGCATGGGGCCTCAGCCCTGCGCGCCGGGCACCGGCGGCGCCTGGTGGGTGCGTTCGTACTCGGCGAGGATGTCGATACGCCGTTGGTGGCGTTCGGCTTTCGACCACTGCGCGGTCAGGAACGCATCCACGATCGCCAGCGCCTCTTCGACGGTGTGCATGCGGCCACCGATCCCGATCAGCTGGGCGTTGTTGTGTTCGCGTGCCAGTGTCGCCGTCTCCACGCTCCACGCCAGCGCGCAGCGGGCTCCGGGCACCTTGTTGGCGGCGATCTGCTCACCGTTGCCCGACCCGCCGAGGACGATGCCCAGGCTGTCGGGGTCGGCGACCGTGCAAGTCGCGGCCGCGATGCAAAACGCCGGGTAATCGTCCTCGGCGTCGTACGTGTAGGCACCGCAGTCGATCGGCTCGTGCCCGGACGCCTTGAGGTGCTCGATGATCTGCTGCTTGAGCTCGAATCCGGCGTGGTCAGAGCCGAGGTAGACGCGCATGCCCGCAATCCTTACACAACGGTGCGCTGCGGGTCGCCGCCCGACGATCTAGTCGAATTCGGGCTTCTCGGTGCGCGTGCGCTTGAGCTCGAAGAAGTGCGGGTAGGACGCAAAGGTCACCGACGCGTCCCACAGCTTGCCGGCCTCCTCGCCGCGCGGGATCTTCGACAGCACCGGCCCGAAGAACGCCACACCGTTGACGTGGATGGTCGGCGTGCCGACGTCGTCGCCGACGGCGTCCATGCCGGCGTGGTGGCTCTTGCGCAGGGCGTCGTCGTAGGCGTCGCTGTGCGCGGCCTCGGCGAGCTCGGCGGGCAACTCGGCGTCGGCCAGCGACAACTTGATGACCTCCTCGAGGTTCTTGTTGTCCTCGTTGTGGATTCGAGTGCCCATCGCGGTGTACAGCGGGTCCAGGACTCCGGCGCCGTGGGCCTGCTCGGCGGCGATCGCCACTCGGACCGGCCCCCAGGCGTGCTTCATCATCTCGCGATACTTGTCGGGCAGGCCCTCGCGGTTCTCGTTGAGGATCGCCAGGCTCATCACGTGGAAGTGCACGTCGATGTCGCGGACCTTCTCCACCTCGAGGATCCAGCGCGACGTGATCCAGCACCACGGGCACAGCGGATCGAACCAGAAATCGGCTTGGTCTTTCCCGGCAGCCTTGTCAGACATAGCGCAATCCTCTCGTCGGTCGACACACCGTTCAGCACAACCGTAGGCGCCGCGGCCCTGTTCCCGCAGTGCCCCGGATGCGATCCGGGCACGTAAGTTGGACGCGTGGCCCTTCCTAATCTCACCCGGGACCAGGCCGTCGAACGCGCGGCCCTGATCACCGTCGACAGCTACCAGATCCAGCTCGATGTCACCGACGGCTCGGATGTTGGGGGTCCCCCGGCCACCCGCACGTTCCGGTCCACGACCACGGTCGTGTTCGACGCGCTTCCGGGCGCCGACACGTACATCGACCTCGCCGCCGAGACGGTACGCGGTGCCACGCTCAACGGTCACGACATCGACGTGTCCGGATACGACGAATCCACCGGCATCGCGTTGCGCGGCCTGGAGCAACACAACGTGCTCGTCGTCGACGCG
>NZ_LZJG01000038.1:0-1122 GCF_001667785.1 Mycobacterium sp. E3247
GTCGAAGCCCTCGGGGAAGATGTAGTTGCCCTGCTCGTCGTAGCTGTCGGCCATGCCGTACTTCGCCGGGTCGAATTCCTCGGTGTAGTCCTCGTTGGCCTGCTTGAGCGACAACGAGATCCGGCGGCGCTCCAGGTCGATGTCGATGACCTTGACCATCGCGTCGTCGCCGACGGCGACCACCTGGTCGGGCACCTCGACGTGCCGCTCGGCCAGCTCGGAGATGTGCACCAGGCCCTCGATGCCCTCCTCGACGCGGACGAACGCGCCGAACGGAACCAGCTTGGTGACCTTGCCGGGCACGATCTGGCCGATGGCGTGCGTGCGGGCGAAGTGCCGCCACGGGTCTTCCTGGGTTGCCTTGAGCGACAACGAGACCCGCTCGCGGTCCATGTCGACGTCGAGCACCTCGACGGTGACCTCGTCACCGACCTGGACGACCTCGGACGGGTGGTCGATGTGCTTCCAGGACAGCTCGGAGACGTGCACCAGGCCGTCCACACCGCCCAGGTCGACGAACGCGCCGAAGTTGACGATGGAGGAAACCACACCCTTGCGGATGGCGCCCTTCTGCAGCTGGTTGAGGAACTCGCTGCGCACCTCGGACTGGGTCTGCTCCAGCCAGGCCCGGCGCGACAGCACCACGTTGTTGCGGTTCTTGTCCAGCTCGATGATCTTGGCTTCGATCTCCTTGCCGATGTACGGCTGCAGATCGCGGACCCGGCGCATCTCGACCAGCGAAGCGGGCAGGAAGCCACGCAGGCCGATGTCGAGGATCAGGCCACCCTTGACGACCTCGATGACGGTGCCCTTGACGGCCTCGTCCTTCTCCTTGAGCGCCTCGATGGTGCCCCAGGCGCGCTCGTACTGGGCGCGCTTCTTGGACAGGATCAGGCGGCCCTCTTTGTCCTCCTTGGTGAGGACAAGCGCTTCGACCTCATCGCCGACGGAAACGACCTCGCTGGGGTCGACGTCGTGCTTGATGGAGAGCTCGCGGGCGGGGATGACGCCCTCGGTCTTGTAGCCGATGTCGAGGAGCACCTCGTCCCGGTCCACTTTGACGATCGTCCCCTCGACGATGTCGCCATCGTTGAAGTACTTGATCGTTTTGTCTATTGCGGC
>NZ_LZJG01000039.1:0-1276 GCF_001667785.1 Mycobacterium sp. E3247
ACCAACGGCCCGGCCAGATACCGCGACAGCGTGGTGTCCATGGCCGGCCCGATCATGTTCGCCAGCCGCAGGATCGTCACGGCGATATCGGGCCGGCGCCGACCCAGGCCGCGCGCGTAGGCCTCAATGTCGAGGCTGTCCTTGGCGAAACCGCCGCGCAGGGGACGGCGACTGGTGCTGTCCTCGGTGAACATCACCGGATCGTGCGCGCTGGACCCGTACACCTCCGACGTGGACTTGAGCACGACGCGGCGCACCGACGGCGCCTTCTGACAGGCCGCGAACAGCTGCATCGCGCCCATCACGTTGATTTCCTTCAGCGCCGCGGTGCCCCCGGACCGCGGCGCGTAGGACGCCGCCGCCGCGTGCACCACCGTGTCGACCTCGCCGTTACGAATCACCTTGGCGATGAAGGGATTACGGATGTCGGCACGAACGAACTCGGCGCGGCCCATCCGGCGCAGCATGTCCTTGCTGGGCGCGATCGCGTCCACCGCGATGATCCCTTTGATCATCGGGTTCTGCGCGAGCCGAGCCGTCAGGTAACCACCCAGGAACCGGCACGCACCGGTAACCAGGACAATCTTGGGGTAATGCACCGTGTTGCTCGTGGTGTCGCCGGTTCCGGCGCCTTCCCCACTCGACTGATCCACCCAAACAGCCTATCGACTCCGGAGACCGCAGCACTACGCCGCGGTTGGGCCCTACTTGCCGAGTTTTCTGCGCTGCACCCGGGTGCGACGCAACAACTTGCGGTGCTTCTTCTTCGACATGCGCTTGCGCCGCTTCTTGATTACTGAACCCATGAACTCCGCTATCTGACCCGTGACCTGCTTGCAGGATTGACCCGGACACTTTACCCGGCGGGATACGCCCAACACCAAACCGGCGCCGGCGCCCGCCGCGTGATCGCGGAGTGCGGTTTCGGGTCAGCCCGCGTCGAAGTAAGACGTCTCGAGCATGTCGTGCACCGCCTTGGCGTGCACCCGGAACGACCGCCCGACCCGGACCGCGGGCAGCTCGCCGTTGTGCACCAGCCGGTACACCGTCATTTTCGAGACCCGCATCAACGCGGCCACCTCGGCGACGGTCAAGAATTGTGTCCTGCCCTGCTGGCCCTCGCTGGGACCGGTGTCCCGCTTACCAGCAGAATCTCGCGCCGATGGCCCGTTCGTAGACGTCATCGCAACCCAATCGTTTCAGGCCCGCGCAATGCCAGCGGCTTCCCCTCCGCTGGCACCCACACGTGCATACAAAGAGGAGAATAGCGGGACTA
>NZ_LZJG01000040.1:0-3637 GCF_001667785.1 Mycobacterium sp. E3247
GGTGCGCAGCGCGTCGTCGGTCAGGCCGGCGCCGGGAAAGTTGTACCGCAGCATCACGTCGGCACTCTTGGCCGCGCCCTTGCCCGAGTTGCGTTGCACCGCCTTCGCGTTGACCTTCTCCACGAGCGTGACGCTGCCGAAGTTGCTGTCACGGGCCTGCCTGGCGACCTGGTCGCTGATCTTCTTGGTCAGGGGCAGATCCCACCCCACGACCTGGGTGAGCGAGACGAGGTCGAGGTCGTCGGCGATGTGGACCACCCGCAACGACGCGATGGTCCCGGCGTGGCGCACCGTCAGCGCGCCGTCGGACTCCTCCTCGACCGGAAGGACTTCGCCGAGCACCGACGCCAGCCGCTCCTGCAACGACGGCATCGGATCATCCCCGTGAGGACCCGGTGCGCCCGGCTCCGCCGCGCTTCCGGTCCCCACTGAATCATCCCCGTGAGGACCCGGTGCGCCCGGCTCCGCCGCGCTTCCGGTCCCCACTAGGCGCTCCCGAATCTTCTGTTGCGCGAAGCGTATTCCTCGCACGCCGCCCACAAGTCGCGGCGGTCGTAGTCGGGCCACAGCTTGTCCTGGAAGATGTACTCGGCGTACGCCGCCTGCCACAGCATGAAGTTGCTGGACCGCTGCTCCCCCGACGTCCGCAGGAACAGGTCCACGTCGGGGATGTCGGGCCGTTGCAGATGCTGTGCCACCGTCGCCTCGGTGATGCGCTCCGGGTTCAGCCGGCCGGCGGCGGCCAAGCGCGCGATTTCCTTTGTAGCGTCCGCGATTTCGGCACGCCCCCCGTAGTTGACACAGTAGTTGACGGTGATGACGTCGTTGCCCTTCGTCATCTCTTCTGCGATCGCCAATTCATTGATAACACTGCGCCACAGCCGTGGACGCGAGCCCACCCAGCGGATCTTGACCCCGATCGCGTTGAGGTTCACGCGGCGCATACGCACCACATCGCGGTTGAAGCCCATGAGAAAGCGGACCTCCTCGGGCGACCGCTTCCAGTTCTCCGTGGAGAATGCGTAAAGGCTCAGCCACTTGACCCCGATTTCGATTGCGCCACAGACGATGTCGATGACCACCGCCTCGCCTGCCCGGTGGCCGTCGGTGCGGCTCAATCCCTGTTGGGTGGCCCAGCGGCCGTTGCCGTCCATCACGATCGCCACATGGTTGGGCAAGCGGTCGGCCGGGATCCGGGGAGCGGCGGCCTTCGAGATGTGTTGCGGTGGGCGGCACGGGCCACCGTCGGCGGATGAAGGCAGTTCGGGGAAGACGACCGGCCAGGTCGACTTGTCGGGGAAGGTCGGGTAGTCGTCGGGGGCGGGCGGCAGCTGCGGGAAGACGATGGACGCCAGCTTGCGCTCGGCCTTGCTAGCCACAGTCCAGATCCTGCTCGACCAGCGCGGCACGCCGCTGCGCGATGGCGCGGTCGACATGATACGTCCGCTCCACCAGTGGCAGCGTCTTGAGCTGCCGTTCCAGGTGCCATTGCAGGTGCGCGGCCACCAGCCCGCTGACGTAGCTGCGGTGCGATTGCGGGGTCTTGTCGGCGAACTCCCAATCGCCGTCGTGCAGCGCGGACATCAGATCCAGCACGCCCGGCGGCGGTGTCGTCGAACCGGCCGGACGGCAGTGTGCGCAGACGCTGCCCCCGGCGCCGACATGGAACGCGCGATGCGGCCCCGGGGTGGCGCACCGCGCGCACTCGGTCAGCGCCGGCGCCCATCCGGCGATGCCCATGGCGCGCAGCAGATAGGCGTCCAGCAGCAGGTCCCGGGACCGGCGGCCGTCGGCCACCGCCCGCAACGCGCTCACCGTGAGCCGGTGCAGGGCCGGGGCGGGGGCCCGCTCCTCACCGGCGAGGCGTTCGGCGGTTTCCAGCATCGCGCACCCGCAGGTATAGCGGCCGTAGTCGCTGACGATGTCGGTGGCGAACGCGTCGATCGAGACAACCTGGGTGACGATGTCGAGGTTGCGGCCGGGATGCAGTTGCGCGTCGATGTGCGCGAACGGTTCCAGCCGCGCCCCGAATTTGCTGCGGGTGCGACGGACCCCCTTTGCCACCGCCCGAACCAGCCCGTGATCGCGGGTGAGCAGGGTGACGATCCGGTCGGCCTCGCCGAGCTTGTGTTGACGCAACACCACCGCCCGGTCTCGATACAGCCGCATCACAATAGTTTTGCACCCCGCCGCGACAATGCTGGTATCCGCGCCGATTAGTCTCGTACCCCGTGATTGGCGCTTCCGAGTCGAGTGCCGGGTCCGTTTTCGGATCCGGTGGCCAGCGCCTGCCCACACTGACTGACCTGCTCTATCAGCTGGCGAGTCGCTCGGTGACCTCCGTCACACTGGTGCGCCGGTCCCTGCACGCCATCCACGCGAGCCAGCCGACGCTGAACGCCTTCCGCGTGGTGCTCACCGAGTCGGCACTGGCCGACGCGGCCGCGGCCGACCGTCGCCGCGAGGCCGGGGACACGGCGCCGTTGCTGGGCATCCCGATCGCGGTCAAGGACGACGTCGACGTTGCCGGGGTGCCGACCGCGTTCGGCACCGAGGGATATGTCCCGCCCGCCACCCACGACGCCGAGGTCGTTCGCCGCCTGAAGGCGGCGGGCGCGGTGATCGTCGGCAAGACCAACACCTGCGAACTGGGTCAGTGGCCGTTCACCAGCGGACCCGGATTCGGGCACACCCGTAACCCCTGGTCACGCCGGCACACCCCGGGCGGCTCGTCGGGGGGCAGCGCGGCCGCGGTGGCCGCGGGGCTGGTCACCGCCGCGATCGGCTCCGACGGCGCCGGCAGCGTTCGCGTCCCCGCCGCGTGGACGCACCTGGTCGGCATCAAACCGCAGCGTGGCCGCATCTCCACCTGGCCGCTGCCGGACGCGTTCAACGGCATCACGGTCAACGGCGTGCTGGCCCGCACGGTGGCCGACGCGGCGTTGGTGCTCGACGCGGCGTCGGGCAACGTCGAGGGCGACCGGCACAAGCCGCCCCCGATCACCGCGTCCGACTATGTCGGTATCGCGCCCGGCCCGCTGAACATCGCGCTGTCAACGCGGTTCCCCTACACCGGGTTTCGGCCCAAGCTGCATCCCGAGATCCTGGCCGCGACGCGAGCCGTGGCCACGCAGCTCGAGCTGCTCGGCCACACGGTGGTGCCCGGAAATCCCGACTACGGCCTGCGGCTGTCGTGGGACTTCCTCGCGCGGTCCACCGCCGGCCTGCGGGATTGGGAGGAGCGACTGGGCGACGGCGTGATCCTCGACCCCCGCACGCTGGCGAACCTGCGCGTGGGCCATGTCCTGGGCCAGGCCATCCTGCGGACCGCGCGCCGGCATGAAGCCGCCCTCCAGCGGCGGGTGGGTTCGATCTTCGACATCGTCGACGTCGTCCTGGCCCCGACCACGGCCCAACCGCCGCCGCTGGCGCGCGCGTTCGACCGGTTGGGCAGCTTCGGCACCGATCGGGCGATGATCGCCGCGTGCCCGGCCACGTTCGCGTGGAACGTGCTGGGGTGGCCGTCGATCAACGTGCCGGCCGGGTTCACCTCCGAGGGGCTGCCGATCGGCGTGCAGTTGATGGGGCCCGCCAACAGCGAAGGCATGCTGATCTCGCTGGCCGCCGAGCTGGAGGC
>NZ_LZJG01000041.1:0-673 GCF_001667785.1 Mycobacterium sp. E3247
TGCGGCGTGCTCGAATTCTTCGTCGCCGAATTGTTCCATCTCCGCGCCGGTGATGGTTCCCTTTGAGGCCAAACCCAAGTCGGCGCACACCTTTTCGGCCACCCGCGCGTTGTCACCGGTAGCGATCTTCACCTCGATGCCCAGATCCGCGAGCTGGGTTAGGGATTGCCGCGCGGCGGCCTTGGGTTCGTCGGCGAAGACGCAGAACCCGACGAGCATCAGCTCGGATTCGTCGTCGGCGGTGAGGGTGGCCAGGTGCGGCGCCGGTTTGACGGCCACGGCAACTACCCGGCGGCCGGCGTCGAACAATTCGGTCAGAGTCTTTTGAGCTTCAGCCGGTGCGCTGACGCACCGCCTGATTATCTGCTCGGGCGCGCCCTTGACCACCAGGAGGCGCTTCCCATGGTCCTCGACCAGGGCCGAGGTGGCGCGACGGGCGTGGTCGAACGGCAGCATCGCGACCCGGCGCGTAGAACCGCCCACCAGTTGCTGCGCCCCGGACGATTCCCAGAGTGCGGCGTCGAGCGAATTCGCGCTGGCGCCGGCGGTTTCCGGGTCCACATCGGTGGCCAGCAGGCCGAGCCGGCGGACCGGGTCGCTGTGCGCACCGCCGGCGTCGACGGCGTCCACCAGCCGGATCCGTCCCTCCGTCAAGGTTCCGGTCTTGTCGGTG
>NZ_LZJG01000042.1:0-22531 GCF_001667785.1 Mycobacterium sp. E3247
GCGCGGCCAAGAGTGCCGACGTGATGCTGCGGTACAACTTTCCCGGCGCCGGCCTGACCGACGACGCGCTGCGCACCCTGATCCTGCTGGTGCTCGATACGGGCGCCGGCATCCGCAGCGCGCTGACGGCCTGACGGTTCACGGCCGCGAACGTGAAACTGGTTTCACGTTCGGCGCCGAGCGTGAAACCAGCTTCACGCTCGGCGGGTTATTGGCAGTCCTTGCAGGTGCCGAAGATCTCGATGGTGTGGCTGACGTCGGAATAGCCGTGTTTGGCCGCGACCTGCGCCGCCCACTCCTCGACCTCGTGGTCGCCGACTTCGATGGTGGAACCGCAGCCGCGGCAGACCAGGTGATGATGGTGGTGTTCGGAGCACCTACGGTAGACCGACTCGCCGGTGTCGGTGCGCAGCGTGTCGACCATGCCGGCCGCCGCCATCGACTGCAGCGTCCGGTAGACCGTGGTCAACCCGATGTTCTCGCCGCGGCGGCGCAGCTCGTCGTGCAACTCCTGCGCCGAGCGGAAGTCGTCGAGGGTGTCCATCAGGGTGGCGATCGCCGCCCGCTGACGGGTCGACCGGACGCTCGCGCCTGTCATTGGCGCCATTCCTCACTCGCGTGGGCGACCGCGTCCACGACGATGTGCGCCAGGTGATGGTCGGCCAGCCGGTAGAGCACCTCGCGGCCGGAGCGCTCGCCGGTGACGACGCCGGCGGCCTTGAGGATCTTCAGGTGCTGGCTGACCAGTGGCTGCGGGACGCCGAGCGCGTCGACCAGCTCGTGCACGCAGCGGTGGGATTCACGCAGCTGCAGCACGATGGCGATCCGCACCGGAGCTGCCAGCGCGCGCAGGAGCTCGCCGGCCGCGTCCAGGATCTCCCGCGACGGCGGGACGGGATAGTCGGCCAGCGCGCGATGTCCGCCGGGCCCGGCGTCGTCGTGCTCCTGGGCGACCGCGGTCATGGCCGGTCCCATGCCGCTACCGGCGGTGGCCGGCATCGGGGAAGGCGGGGAGGGGGACATCGCCATGGGAGAGAGTCATCACCTTCGAGAAGTGCCAGGTAGTGGGGAGGTCCCGCCGTGAGTTCTCGCGGGCGGCCGACTTCCACTGTCACATGCATGATGACGCATGTCAAAGACCCCGGCGCCGATCGCTACCATGACTGATGCTCTGCGCACGGCGGCCGGCCGCCGCGCGCGCCCGTTCAAACCCGGAAAGGGAGTGCACCACCCCGTGGCGTCCGTCATCGACACCGTAGTGAACCTGGCCAAACGGCGCGGCTTCGTCTTTCCCTCGGGTGAGATCTACGGCGGCACCCGGTCGGCGTGGGACTACGGGCCGCTGGGTGTGGAGCTCAAGGAGAACATCAAACGGCAGTGGTGGCGCTCCGTGGTGACCGGGCGCGACGACGTGGTGGGGCTCGATTCGTCGATCATCCTGCCGCGGCAGGTGTGGGTGGCCTCCGGCCACGTCGAGGTCTTCCACGATCCGCTGGTCGAGTGCCTCAACTGCCACCACCGGCACCGCCAGGACCACATGCAGGAGGCGTACGCGGCGAAGAAGGGGATCGACGACCCCGACTCGGTGCCGATGACCGAGATCGTCTGCCCGGACTGCGGCACCAAGGGGCGCTGGACCGAGCCCCGCGAGTTCAACATGATGCTCAAGACCTACCTGGGGCCCATCGAGACCGAGGAGGGGCTGCACTACCTGCGTCCGGAGACCGCGCAGGGCATCTTCGTCAACTTCGCCAACGTCGCCACCACCGCGCGAAAGAAGCCGCCATTCGGTATCGGCCAGATCGGCAAGAGTTTCCGCAACGAGATCACGCCGGGCAATTTCATTTTCCGGACCCGCGAGTTCGAACAAATGGAAATGGAGTTCTTCGTCGAGCCGTCGACCGCCAAGGAATGGCACCAGTATTGGATTGACACCCGGCTGCAATGGTATGTCGAGCTGGGCATCAACCCGGAGAATCTGCGGTTATTCGAGCACCCGGCGGAGAAGCTTTCGCACTACTCCGACCGCACCGTCGACATCGAGTACAAGTTCGGCTTCGCCGGCAACCCGTGGGGCGAGCTGGAAGGCGTGGCCAATCGGACCGATTTCGACTTGTCCACCCACGCAAAGCATTCCGGAGCCGACCTGTCGTACTACGACCAGGTGACCGATACGCGGTACACCCCGTACGTCATCGAACCCGCCGCCGGTCTCACCCGGTCGTTCATGGCGTTTCTGATCGATGCCTACACCGAGGACGAGGCGCCCAACGCCAAGGGCGTCATGGAGAAGCGCACGGTCCTGCGCCTGGACCCGCGGCTGGCGCCGGTCAAGGCCGCGGTGCTGCCGCTGTCCCGGCACGCCGACCTGAGTCCCAAGGCGCGCGACTTGGCCGCAGAGTTGCGCACCTGCTGGAACATCGATTTCGACGACGCCGGCGCGATCGGGCGACGCTACCGGCGCCAGGACGAGGTGGGGACGCCGTTCTGTGTGACGGTGGACTTCGATTCGCTCGAAGACAACGCCGTCACCGTGCGCCGGCGCGATGACATGACGCAGGAGCGAGTCGCGATGAACGCCGTGGCCGACTATCTGGCCGCGCGGCTCAAGGGCTGCTGACCGGTTCCGGCGGCGCCCCGCCGGGGTCCTGAATCGCCTGGTGGACAGGCCCCCACACCCCTGCGCCGCGTAATTAAACGTTTCGTAAAAAAGCGGCCTCGGGTACCCGATTGCCTTAAGCTCTTAAGGCGATGTTCCTCACCTGTCTAGTCGCCGGGGGTGGGTGTCGATTCGTGTGAGCGTAGGTGCCGTTGACTCGGTCGGTGGGTTGGGGATGTGATGATTCCAGCTTTTCTGTTCTTCCCCCCCGAGATCAACTCTGCGCTCATGTATGGCGGCGCCGGGCCCGGCTCATTGTTGACGGCGGCCTCCGCCTGGCAGGCGCTGGCGGAGGATTTGGCGGCGGCTGCTGCGTCATTTGAGGCGGTTGTGACGGGAGTGGCCGCCGGGCCCTGGACCGGCCCCTCCTCGGCGGCGATGGTGGCGGCGTCGACGCCGTATCTGCAGTGGCTGATCTCGGCCGCCGCACAAGCCGAGATGGCGGCCGCCCAGGCGACGGCGGCGGCGACGGCATACGAGGCGGCGTTCATGGCGACGGTGCCCACCCCGGAGGTGCTCGCCAACCGCCTCCGGTTGCTGATGCTGATCGCGACGAACTTCTTCGGTCAGAACACGCCGGCGATCGCGATGACCGAAATCGAATACATGGAGATGTGGGCCCAGGACGTGGCCGCAATGGTCGGCTATCACGTCGGGGCGCAGACGGTGGCGGCGACGCTGCCGGCCTTCAGCGCCCCGCCGGTAGCCCTGGGTGGCTTGGCGGGCTTGGTGACGGCGCCGCTGGACTGGGCGTCCCAGGCTTTCGGGGCGGTCGGGTCGCTGGGGGCCTCGTTCGTGTCCGAGCTGCAGTCGGTGTTGGGGGCGTTTTTCCCCGGCCTGTCGTCGGTGACGTCGTTGTTGTCGTCGATGCCGGTGACGACGATGACCGCGCTGGCGCCGATCGGGATGTATCCCGCGAGCGCGCTGATGTCCCCGATGATGGTGCTGGCCCACAGCGTGGGGCCTGCGGCACCGGCGGCGGCCGGCGTCACCACCGTGTCCGCGGAGGTTCCACTCGCCCCCGCGGGTGGGGTCCACGGGCTGCAGTCGCTCGGCGGGCTGGGCCCGGCCATGGCCGGGATGGGCACCGCGCGGTTTGTGGGGGCGATTACGGTACCGCCGACCTGGCAGGGGTCGATGCCGGTGCCGGCGGTCCTGACGAGTCTGGCGGTACCGGCGCTGGGCACCCAACTGCCCAGCCCGATCGCGACCGCCGGTTCGTCCTCGGCGTCGTCGGCACCCGCCGGTTCTACGCCGGCCGTGGCCATGGCGGTGGATGAACGGGACGCCGACGCGAACAAGACCGATCGGCGGGGGCGCCGCGGCGGGGAGAACCCGCACGTGGTCCAGTCGCGCCCCAAGGTGGTGCCGCGGACCAAGGGCGGATGAGGGCCGACGACCGCATCCGGTTCGGGCATTCGCTTGTCGAAAGCAAATCCACGTTTTTCGGGTATTTGTCTCGAGTTTGGCTTACGATGTGGCTGCTTGGTGTTATTGGGTTCGGCCACAGCGTCCGAAGATCGGCTGTGGAAGGGGGCAACATGCTTTTGCCTCTTGGTCCGCCGCTACCAGATGACTCGGTGGCAGCGGTTCGGGGTGAGTCGGGGATGCTCGGCGGCTTGTCGGTTCCGCTCAAGTGGGGTGTGGCCGTGCCGCCGGATGACTACGACCACTGGGCCCCGAAGCCGGACCCGAGTGCCGACGCCGCCGACCCGTGCGCGGACGTCCCCGCCCCCGCCGCGGTCGCGGTTGCGGAGGCCACTCAGTGGAACGAGTGGACGCGGTGGGAAGGCGAAGCCGAACCCCACTTCGAAATGCCGCGCAGCGGGGGCGTGATCCCGCATTCACCGGCCGCCGGCTGACGGCCGGATTCCCGGTGGGCGGCTCAGAATCGGCCGCCGCCGCCCATGAAGCCGCCGCCTGACGAACCGCCGAACGACGTCGGAGTCCAGCCGCCGCCGAATCCGCCCCGCATGCCGCCGCTGAGCACGTTGCCGATGATGATTCCGCCCAGCATCGCGCCCATGTCGCCGCCCCCGCCACGGGTGAAGGCCCGCTGAGCCGACTGCACGTCGGCGTTGGCCAACGACTGCGCCTGGGCGGCCAGCGTCGATGCCGCATTGGCGTGGGAAATCGCGTCGGCCGCGTGCGCCGCCCTCTTGTCCCGTGCGGCTTGCAGGTGCCGTTCGGCTTCGGCAAGCCGGGTGCGGGCCTCCGGCCCGACGCTGCCGCGTCGCGTGTCGATGTAGTCCGAGACCGCCCGCACCCGGGATTCCGCGGTGAACAGCGCCTGCTCCAGTGACCGGTTGAGCTGGTCGGCGGCGGCCTGCTCCTGCGCGAGCGTGACCAGCAGCCGGTTGAGATCGGCATCCGCCTTGGCCAACTGCGCGAAGGCGCCCAGCGGGTCGGTGGAGGCGCCGGCGCGCGCACCGTCGACGGCCCGCGCGGCCGCATCGCGCGCGGAGATCAGATCGCCGGTATGGGCGGATTTGGTGGTTTGCGCCTTCTGCAGGAGCTCGTTCGCGCGCTCGATGTCCGCCTGAATGTCGGCCATGGCCGACGGCAGCCGGTCGATGGCGTGCTGGATGTCGGTGGCCGCGTTGCCCACCGCGTCGAGCAGCGCCCGAGCCTGCCCGAGCGCCGCCTCGGCGGCACGGACGGCGTCCACCAGGCCGGCCTGCCGGCCGCTGACCGCCTCGGCGGCCAGCTCACGGGCGGTGCTGATGTTGCGGTCGGCGAACGCCAGCCGCTCCTTGGCGGCCGAGACGTTGCCGGACACCGAAGTCAGTGCGGCAGCGTCGAATTGGTGGTGCAGCTCAGCCAGTCGCTGTTCTGCGGGGGCTATCCGGGTGGTGAGCTCGACGTACTGCCGGGTCAGCGCGTCGAGCCGCGACGGGGCGTTGATCACCAGATCGCGCAGGTTCTCGAAGGCTTCGGTCTGTGACTCCAGCTCACGGTCGGCGCGGGCCGCGGACACCACGACCCGGGTAAGTAGGTCGCGGCGCTGGTCGGGGGTCTCCGGTGTGCCGTCGTCGAGCTGTTGGCGGACCGTGAACGCTTGCGACAGAGCGGCTTTGGCGTTGTCCACGGCCTGGGTGAACGGTCGGGTCCGCTCTTCGCCGAACTCGGAGACCGCCAGGGCGAGTTCGTTGGCGCTGGTTCGCACGGCGTTGTCGACATCCACCACCAGTGCGCGGGACAGGTCGTCGAGGGCCTGCAACGGCACGGCGGCCAGCGCGTCGACGTCGGTGGGATCGACGCGCCGGGCTGCGGCGAATTGGGCCGCGCGGCGCCGCCGGCCGCGGTAGCGCATGACCAACAGCAGGGCCGTCACCGCGGCGAGAATGATCGCCAGCGTGACCAGCAGGGCGACCCGGCCCGACGAGCCCGGCGACGTGTTGAGCCCGTTGGCCGCCACGACCGCGGCGCCGCTCCAGTCGCCGTTGTGCAGGGCGGGCTCGATCTTGTTGTGCCGCAAGTCATCGACCTGGCGGGCGTTGACGCTCTTGACGGTGGATGGCACCAGGAAGGCGTACGCACGGCTGTTGGTCGCGACCGCCAGCAGGGCGTCATAGCCGCCCAGATCGCTGGCGCTCACCGTGCGCTGTGCCCAGCTCACCGCGCCCTGGCCGGAGAAGTCGTCGACGTAGACCACCCACAGCCGGATGTGGCGATCCGTGTACAGCTTGCCCACCGCCGACGTGACCGCCGCGCGGCCGGAGTCCGTCAGGACGCCCGCGTTGTCGGTGACGTAGTCCGCGAGCCGGAACGGGGGTTGCGCGCCGGCCGCGGGTGCAACCAGCAGCCCGCCGCCGAGACCGAGCGCGAGGATCGCCCCGATTAGACCGAGCAGGCGGGCAGTGCGCATGCGCATGAGGTCAATTTAGCGCCGCCGGGATGCGGGCAAATACGCGCGCGCCGGCCCGGTACCTCGTCGGGCATTCCCTGGCAGACTGTGCTGCGGTGATTGAGAAGGTGAACACGAATCGGCAAGACCCTTACGACGACTTCGACCGTCAACGGCGGGTATGCGAAGCGCCGAAGACTGCGGGTCTGCCGGGTACGGAAGGTCAGCACCGTACCGACTTCGCGCGGGACCGGGCCCGCGTGTTGCACAGCGCCGCGCTGCGCCGGCTGGCCGACAAGACCCAGGTGGTCGGGCCTCGCGAGGGCGACACGCCGCGCACCCGGCTGACGCACTCGCTGGAGGTCGCCCAGATCGGGCGGGGGATGGCGGTCGGCCTGGGCTGCGACCTCGACCTGGTCGAGCTGGCCGGGCTGGCGCACGACATCGGCCATCCGCCCTACGGGCACAACGGCGAGCGCGCCCTGGACGAGGTCGCTGCCGGCCACGGCGGTTTCGAGGGCAATGCGCAGAACTTCCGCATCTTGACCAGCCTGGAGCCCAAAGTCCTTGACGAACAAGGCAATAGCGCGGGGCTGAACCTGACCCGCGCGTCATTGGACGCGGTCACCAAGTATCCGTGGTACCGCGGCAAGGGTCCCGGCAAAGAGAAGAAAAAGTTCGGTTTCTACGAGGAGGACCGCGAGCCGGCGGACTGGGTGCGGGCCGGCGCGCCGGAAGGCCGGATGTGCCTGGAAGCGCAAGTGATGGACTGGGCCGACGATATCGCCTACTCCGTCCATGACGTCGAGGACGGCGTCGTCTCCCAACGCATCGACCTGCGGGTGCTCGCCGATGAGCACGAGGCGGCCGCGCTGGCCAAACTGGGTGAGAGCGAGTTCTTCCGGGTCAGCGCCGACGACTTCCTGGCGGCCGCGGGGCGGCTCTCGGCGTTGCCGGTGGTGGCAGCCGTCGGAAAGTACGACGCCACCTTGTCGGCGTCCGTCGCGCTCAAGCGACTGACCAGTGAACTGGTCGGCAGGTTCGCGTCGGCCGCCATCGCCACCACCCGCGCCGCGGCCGGTCCCGGGCCCCTGGTGCGCTACCGGGCCGACCTGCTGGTCCCCGACCTGGTGCGCGCCGAGGTCGCTCTGCTGAAAATCCTTGCGCTGCAGTTCATCATGTCCGACCCGCGCCATCTGGACACCCAGGGCATGCAACGCCAACGGATCCACCGGGTGGCGCAATGGCTGCACGCCGGGGCGCCGCACACGCTCGACCCGGTCTTCGCCGCGGCGTTCACCGTCGCGGCCGACGACCGCGCCCGGTTACGGGTCATCGTCGACCAGATCGCCTCCTATACCGAGGGCCGGCTGGAACGCATCGACGCGCGTCAGACCACCGGTTAGGCCGCGGCCCCGGCGCAGGTCATCCCACGGCAGCGCCGTCGCCGTCGCGGACTAGGCTGCCCCGCATGACCAAATTCAGCGGCATCGCCACCCTCGCGGTGGGGCTTCCCGTCGCCGTCATGACCGCCTGCAGCTCGCCACAACACGCGAGCACCCAGCCCGGCACCACCCCTCCGGTCAAGAGCGCCCCGCCGGCATCGTCGGGCGAGACGACCACGCCGGCGCCCAACGGCGAATCGCTCAGCGCGCAACTGAAGACGCCGGACGGCCGGTCCGTCGCCACGGCGACGTTCGACTTCACCGGCGGCTACGTGACCGTCACCGTCAAGACGGTCGCCCCGGGCATCTTGACGCCGGGCTTCCACGGCTTGCACGTCCACCAGATCGGCAAGTGCGAGCCCAACTCCGTCGCCCCGACCGGCGGTCCGCCCGGAAACTTCCTGTCGGCAGGCGGTCATTACAACGCGCCCGGCCACACCGGGAAGCCCGAAAGCGGCGACCTGACGTCGCTCGAGGTGCGTCAGGACGGGTCGGCCTACCTGGTGACCACCACCGACGCCTTCACCCGGGACGTCCTGGTGGGCGGCGACGGCAAGGCGTTGATGTTGCACGGCGCCGAATACAGCGACAACGCGATGGACCGGGTGGCGTGCGGCGTCATCGGAACCGGATAGCCGGCCGGCTCGGCGCTCTAGACTGAGCCGATGTCCAGCCCGGCAGGTTCGTGGGGGCGCCAACCGCGCGCGGGGGAGGACGACGCCCGGCCCAGGGGCCGCGGCCGGATCCCCGACCGCGACATCGCCGCCATCCGCGAGCGTGTCCGCATCGACGAAGTCGTCGGCGACTACGTCCAATTGCGGCGCGCCGGAGCCGATTCCCTCAAGGGCCTGTGCCCGTTCCACGACGAGAAGTCGCCGTCGTTCCACGTTCGCCCCAACCACGGCCACTTCCACTGCTTCGGCTGCGGGGAAGGCGGCGACGTCTACGCGTTCATCCAGAAGATCGAACACGTCACCTTCGTCGAGGCCGTTGAACTCCTCGCCGACCGGATCGGCCACACCATCAGCTACACCGGCCCGGCGACCAGCGTGCAGCGGGACCGCGGGAGTCGCAGCCGGCTGGTCGCGGCCAACGCGGCCGCGGCGGAGTTCTACGCCGCGGCGCTGGAGTCCGCCGAGGCCGCGCCGGCCCGCCAGTACCTGACCGAGCGGAATTTCGACGCCGAGGCGGCCCGTCGCTTCGGCTGCGGCTTCGCGCCGTCCGGCTGGGACTCACTGACGAAACATCTGGTGCGCAAGGGTTTCGAGTTCAAGGAGCTGGAGGCGGCCGGCCTCTCGCGGCAGGGCCGGCGCGGCCCCATCGACCGCTTCCACCGCCGGCTGCTGTGGCCCATCCGCACCGCGGCCGGCGAGGTGATCGGCTTCGGCGCCCGCCGCCTGTTCGACGACGACCCGATGGAAGCCAAGTACATCAACACCCCCGAGACGCTGCTATACAAGAAGTCGTCGGTGATGTTCGGCATCGATCTGGCCAAGCGCGACATCGCCAAGGGGCACCAGGCGGTCGTCGTCGAGGGCTACACCGACGTGATGGCAATGCATCTGGCGGGCGTCACCACCGCGGTGGCGTCGTGCGGCACCGCGTTCGGTGACGAGCACCTGGCGATGCTGCGGCGGCTCATGATGGACGACAGCTTCTTCCGCGGCGAGTTGATCTACGTCTTCGACGGTGACGAGGCCGGGCGGGCTGCGGCGCTCAAGGCCTTCGGCGGGGAGCAGAACCTGGCGGGGCAGTCGTTCGTCGCGGTGGCCCCGGACGGCATGGATCCCTGCGACCTGCGCCTGAAGTCCGGCGACGGCGCCCTGCGCGACCTGGTGGCGCGGCGCACCCCGTTGTTCGAGTTCGCGATCCGCACGGCGATCGCCGAGATGGACCTGGACAGCGCCGAGGGCAGGGTCGGGGCGCTGCGCCGATGCGTGCCGATGGTGTCCCAGATCAAAGACCCGACGCTGCGCGACGAGTACGCCCGCCAGCTCGCCGGCTGGGTCGGCTGGGACGACGTCGCCCAGGTCATCGACCGGGTGCGCAGTCAGGCCAAGAAGTCGCCGGCCCCCGCCCGGGGCGGTGGCGGTGCGAACGCCTCCCGCCGGGCCCCCCAGCAGGCCCGTGCGGCGGCGCCGGCGCAACCGGCCGCCACCCGCCCCGACCCGCGCGACCCGACCCTGCGGCTCCAGCGCGAGGCGCTCAAGTCGGCGCTGCAGTCGCCGGCGCTGGCCGGGCCGGTGTTCGACACGCTGACGGTCGAAAGCTTCACCCATCCCGGGTACGCCGCCGTGCGCGGCGCCATCGAGGCCGCGGGCGGCACGTCCAGCGGCGTCACGGGGGCGCAGTGGATCGACGCGGTGCGCCAGCGCGCCGGATCCGACCTGACCGCGGGGTTGATCAACGAGCTGGGCGTGGAGGCCATCGAGGTCGACGACGAGAAGCTGCCCCGCTACATCGCCGGCGTGCTGGCCCGGCTGCAGGAAGTGTGGATGGGCCACCAGATCGCCGAGGTGAAGTCAAAGCTGCAGCGCATGTCGCCGATCGAACAGGGTGACGAGTACCACGCGTTGTTCGGTGACCTGGTCGCGATGGAGGCCTACCGGCGCAGCCTGCTGGAGCAGGCTAGCGGCGACGATCTGCCGATGTGAGGGCCTCGTCGGCCGTTCGCCCGGGGTCACGCTCCATGATGGCCGTCTGGTCGTCGATGTCGGCGACGGTCACGAATCCGGCGTCCGGGGAGATCCGGTTCGCGATCTTGCGGCGCCCCCCTTCGATCACCGACTTGGCCACGGGACTGCTGGTCAGCGCCCGATAGGTGCCCACGATCTGCTCGTATCGGCGCCGCCCGGCCTTCGAGCCCAGCACGTAACCCAGTCCAAGCACCACGACATACCGGATCAAAACGTTCCTCCCGACTAGCGACGGTTCCATCCTGCCTCACCCGGGCGGGTGCGTGCGCGCCCGATCCGTCCCGGCGTCTAGTTGGGCGCGGTTGTGCCAGTACGCTAGAGTCGTCCCGCGATCGTGTTGATCCCCTGTAGCTCAATTGGCAGAGCGTTCGGCTGTTAACCGATAGGTTCCTGGTTCGAGTCCAGGCGGGGGAGCAAGGCCGAGAACTAGTCGTATTTCGGGGTCCACACGGTGTCCAGGACGGCTTGCCGGGGGTCGGCGTGCGTCCGCGTCGCTACCCCTTCGGCGACGGCGGCGAGATACACGGCTTCGGCAACCGCCGTCGAGATGGCGCGCAAGTCCCGGACGTCGGGCAGCAAGGAATCCCCGAGGGCTGACGGGCTGGCTTGTCGCACAACGGCTTCCGCCGCCGCCTGCAGCATCCCCTTGGTCAGCAGCCGGGCCCCGGCGACGATGATGCCCAGCCCGATCCCCGGGAACACCAGCACATTGTTGGCCTGGCCGATGGTGTAGGTGGTGCCGTCGTATTCGATCGGGGCGACGGGGGTTCCCGTGGTGATCAGCGCCTTGCCGTCGGACCATTGCAGCAGGTCGCCCGGCACGGCTTCCATGCGCGAGGTGGGGTTGGACAGCGGGAAGATCATCGGGCGCTCGCAGGAGGCGACCATGGCACGCGCGACCTTCTCGGTGAACGCGCCGAACACGGCCGATGCGCCCAGCAGGATGGTGGGGGAGGCGAGCTTGATGGTGTCCACCAAACCCACCCGCTCGCCTTCGGTCACGCCCAGCCGGGCGCGGTTCTTGGCGTAGGGCACCTGGAAATCGCGCAGGTCGTCCATGTCGTCGAACAGCAGGCCCTGCCTGTCGATCGGCCAGATCTGCGCCGTGGCCTGCTCGACGGTGGCGCCGTCGGAGACCATCGCATCGCGAATCTGATCGGCCACCCCGATCCCGGCGGTGCCGGCCCCGAAGACCACCACCGTTTGGTCGCGCATCGGCACGCCGGTGATGTGGCATCCGCCGTACACGGCCGCGACGACCACGGCGCCGGTGCCCTGGATGTCGTCGTTGAACACGCAGTACTTGTCGCCGTACGTGTGCAGGATCCGCCGGGCGTTCAGGGGCCCGAAGTCCTCGAAATGCAGGATGGCGCTCGGGAACAGCCGGTGCGCGGTTTCGATGTAGCGATTGACGAAGTCGTCGTATTCGGCGCCGCGCCGCCGGGCGTGACGATTGCCCAGGTAGAACGGATCCTGCAAAAGTTGTTCGTTGTCGGTGCCGACATCCAGCGAGACCGCGATGCAGCGGCGCGGGTCGATGCCGGCGCCGGCGGTGTACAGCGCCAGCTTGCCCACCGCGATCTGGATGCCGCCCACGCCCCAGTCACCGATGCCCAGGATCGCTTCGGCGTCGGTGCACACGATCAGGTCGACGTCGCCGGGCTCCAGCCCGAAGGTCGCGAAGGCCGCCTCGATGTCGTCGGGCTCGTCGATGCTCAGGAACAGCCCGCGCTGCCCGCGGTATTCGTCGGAGAACCGTTGAATGGCCTCGCCGACGGTGGGGGTGTAGACCACCGGCATCAGCTCGGGCAGGTGGTCTTCGAGCACCTTGTAGTAGAGCAGTTCGTGGCGGTAGTGCAGCTGTTCCAGCAGCAGGTTGCGGCCCAGATCGGTTGCCAGGCTCTGCAATTGATGCCACACCCGGTCGGCCTGTTCGTCGAGCGTGAGCACCGCCGAGGGCAGTCGTCCGGTCAGCCCCAGCCGGCGGCGCTGCTCGTGCGTGAAACCGACCCCGCGGTTCAGGCTCGGCGCAGCGAGTGCCGGCGGGATCCGCGGCGCGTGGGCGTCGCTCATGGCAATCTCCGTCCCCTACGTGGCCCCTGGGGCAACCGTAGCGTCGATCGCGGTGAACGCATCTTGAAGAGGGTTTGAAGCGCCGGCGGCGAGCTTCCTCAGTCGCCGACCGCCACATCCGTCCGGGCCCCCGACCACCCCGAGACGGGCAACAAGCCCAAGTGTTCACGCAGCGTCGTGCCGCGGTATTCGGTGCGGAAGCTGCCGCGCTCCTGCAGCAGGGGCACCACCTTGTCGACGAACTCGTCGAGGCCGTGCGGTGTCAGGTGGGGCACCAGGATGAAACCGTCGCAGGCGTCCGACTGCACGTGGTTGTCGATTTCATCGGCGACCTGCGCCGGGGTCCCCACGAACTGCTGGCGGCTCGTCACCTCGATGATCAACTCGCGAATGGACAGGTTCTCCGCCTCTGCGCGGGCCCGCCACGCCGCCGCGACGGTTTTCGGGTCGCCATGGCGGACGCGGCCACGGGTGATGTCGGGATTCTCGACCGGATCGATATCGGGCAGCGGCCCGTCTGGGTCGTAAGCCGACAGGTCGACTCCCCACACCTGCTCGAGGAATGCGATCGCCGTCGGGCCGCTGACCTGTTGCTCGCGGATGTGGCGCGCGTTGTCCTGCGCCTCCTCGGGGGTGTCGCCGAGCGCAAACGTCGCGCCAGGCAGGACCTTGAGTTGATCGGGTGCCCGCCCGAGGGCGGAGGCGCGTGCCTTCACGTCGGCGTAGTACCGCTGACCGGCTTCCAGCGATCCGTGCAGCGTGAACAGGGCGTCGGCGTGCTTGGCGCCGAAGTCGCGGCCGTCGCTGGAGTCGCCGGCCTGCAACAGCACGGGATGGCCTTGCGGTCCGGCGGGCAGCGACGCCACGCCGCGGACGTCGAATTGCGGGCCGTGGTGCTCGACGGTGTGGATGCGGGCGGGATCCGCGTAGATCCCCGCATCGACGTCGGCGACCACGGCATCGGGTTGCCAGCCGTCCCAGAACCTCCGGGCGACGGTGACGAATTCCTCGGCCCGCTTGTATCGATCGGCGTGGTCGAGGAATCCGCCGCGACGGAAGTTCTCTCCGGTGAACGCGTCGGACGAGGTGACCATGTTCCACGCCGCGCGCCCGTCCGATAGATGGTCCAGGGTCGCGAATTGCCTTGCCACCTCGTAGGGTTCATTGAACGTGGTGTTGATGGTGCCGGCCAGGCCGAGCCGTTCGGTGACCGCGGCGAGCGCGGCCAGCACGGTGAACGTGTCGGGCCTGCCCACGACGTCGAGGTCGTGAATCTTGCCACGGTGCTCACGCAACCGCAGGCCCTCGGCTAAAAAGAAGAAGTCGAACAGCCCCCGCTCTGCGGTTTGGGCCAGGTGCACAAAGGATTCGAACGCGATCTGACTGCCCGCGCTCGGATCCGACCACACGGTGGTGTTGTTCACCCCGGGAAAGTGGGCGCCGAGGATGATCTGCTTGCGGCGTTCTGGGATTCGAACGCTCATCCGGTCAGCCCCCATCGTTTGGCGATCAATTCGTGCGAGCGCAGCCGGTCGGTGTGCCGATGCGTCACGGACGTGATGACGAGTTCGTCGGCGCCGGTCACTCGGCGCAGCCGCTCCAGTCGATCGGCGACTTCGTCGGGGTTGCCGACGAATTGCGTCGCGGTGCGGTCGGCTACCAGGTCGCCCTGGTCCTCGGTGAGTGGCCCGCATAGGTCGGGGTCGGGGTAGGGGATCGCGCCCTGGCCGCTGCGGATGGAATACACCCAGCGCCCGTAACTGGACGCGAGGTGCCGTGCGGTGGCGCTGTCGTCGGCGACCACGACGTCGGCGGAGACCACCACATACGGCTCGGTCAGCCAAGTCGACGGCCGGAATGCTGCGCGGTAAGCCGCGATCGCGTCGAGCGCGGTGCCAGGGGTGATGTGATAGCTCGCCACGAACGGCAGCCCACGAGCGCCGGCGACTTCCGCGCTCTGCCCCCGGGTGCTGCCGAAGATCCACGGTGTCAGCTGGCCGTGTTCGCCCGGTACGGCGTGCAATTCGTGGCCGTCGACGCAGTACGAGCCGTCGAGCAACGCTTCGATGGCGGCGATCTGCTCGGCGAAGTCGGCGGGTTGCGCGCAGGGCTGGGCGAGCGCGGACGCCTGCGCCCGTATCCGCCCGCTCTTCATCAGAGAGGTCGGATCGAACGGCGGGGGGATGACGATGCCGTCGATGTCGCCCCACGGCCGAGGGGCGCGCGAAGTCGTCGGCGCCGGGGACGTGGCGGCCTCCGTGCGTCGCTGCCCGGATCGGCCGAGCCCCATGTCAGTGCGGCCGGGGTAAAGCGCGTCGATGATGCCGAAGCTCTCCACGACCGCGATCGGCGTGGTGTGGCCGATCTGCACCGCGGCCGAGCCGACGCGGATGTGGTCGGTGGCCGCGGCGATCTGGCCGATCAGGACCGCCGGCGACGAGCTGGCGACCGCGACGAAGTGGTGCTCGGCGAGCCAGTAGCGCTTGTAGCCCCATTGCTCGGCGTGCTGGGCGAGGTCGACGGTGTTGCGCAGCGCGGTCGCGGCGTCGCACCCGGCGCTGATCGGGGACAGGTCGAGGATCGACAGTGGGGTGACGGTCACGCCGGCACCGTCGCGTAGCGGTTGGGTGCGGGGGCCAATCCGAGGCGTTCGCGCAGGGTTTCGCCGTCGCGGTAGCCGGTGCGGAACACCCCGACGCGCTGCAGCAGCGGCACCAGCTTGTCGACGATCGCGGGCAGGTCGATCGCGTTGACCGCGGGCCGCAACCGGACCCCGTCGACCCCGGCGTCGTGCCAGGCGAGCAGCAGGTCGGCCAAATCGTCTGCGCTGCCGGAAAATACGTGTGCGTCCGAGGAAATGGCCGCCCTGGGCGTCAATGGGTCCTCGACGAGCGAGACGACGAGGTCGGCGTAGACCTTGAGCGCGCGACCGGCGGCGCGCTCCGCCGCGGCGACGTCCCCCAGGATCACGCGCAGGGACTCCTCGTCGTGCGGGGTGACCAGGACGAGGTCGGCGCCGGTCGCGGCGAACCCATAGACGCGCGGCCCATGTGCCAGCGCGATGACCACCGGTTGGCCCTGCGGTGGCCGCGGGGTGATGGAGGGACCCTTGACCTCGAAGAACTTGCCGACGAAGTCGATGTAGTGCAGCTTGTCGCGGTCGATGTAGCGCCCGGTGGTCACGTCCCGGATGACGGCGTCGTCCTCCCAGCTGTCCCAGAGCCGCCGCGCCACATCCACGGCGTCGGCGGCCTCGTCGCCCAGCGGCTCGGCCTCGACGGCGGTCCGCCGCCCGAACAGCGCGGCCTCGTGCGCCGTGGCGCTCACCCGCACCTGCCAGCCTGCCCGCCCGTGCGAGATATGGTCCAGCGTCGCAATGGCTTTCGATACGTGGAAGGGTTCGGTGTGCGTCACTGTCGCCACCGGCACCAGGCCGATGTGGGTGGTGACCGGCGCGATGCGCGCGGCCACCAGCACGGCGTCGGCTCGGCCCGCCAACCGCTGCGGAGACACCTCGGACCGCCGGCCCGGCTGCACATCGAGGCTGTCGTCGATGGTCAGGAAGTCCAGCAGGCCCCGCTCGGCGATGCCGGCCAGCGCGGCCCAGTACCGGCCGCCGAGGTGCCCGCCGCCGGTTGCGTTGTGCGCGAAGGCGTATCGCCACGCGTGCGGGTGCCAGCCGTAGCCGTCCAGCCCCACGGCCAGGTGTAGCTTCGTCATGGCAGGCCTTCCGATTGCGGTGCCAACCCACTGTGCAACGCCGTGCGCGACGATGCATTCCGCAACCGAATTAAGTTCGCGGCGAGTAATATTTCGCCGAGTTCACGCCGCCACGCGTGGCGCAAAATCGTTCGATTTCTTGGTGATTCGAGCTACGCCAACAGGGGCTGTAACAATGCTCGCAGGTCGCCGGCCTTCGGCACGCCGGCACTGCGGTAGCGCTGGCGGCCCTCGGCGTCGAAGATCAACGTCGTCGGCAGGGACAACACCGAGAGCCGTTTGGCGGCCGCGGGATTGGCGTCTATATCGATCTCCACGTGCGACACGTCGCCGAGGTCGGCACACACTTGGTCGACCACGCGGCGAACCGCTCCGCATGGCCCACACCACGCGGCGCTGAAGTGCACGACCGTCGGCCCCGTCGATGCCAAGCCGAGGTCCGAGTTGTCGTGTTCGGAATCGGTGCCGGTCTCGCGCAGCACGCCCGAGCGTCGATTGAGCACCGCACCGATCGCAGTCGCAGCGCTCAGCGCTGCGACCAGGGCCGTTCCGGCGATGACAAGAGTGCTCACGGGGTCCTCAGATGGAGAAGTCTTCGCCGTGCCACACCCCGGCCTCGGGTGGCCGGATCACGCGGCCGGTCTCCGAACCGTCCACCCGGTTCTCCAGCTTGGAAACCCTGGTGAGCAGCGACTGCAGGCTGACACCGACGAGGTCGGGCATCATCGCGTCGTCGGAGCCACCGGGCGCGGGCCGGCTGCGGCTGATGACCTGCCCGGGAACTCCCACCACCACCGAGCTCGACGGCACCTCCTTGACCACCACGGCGTTGGCGCCGATCCGGCTGTCGTCGCCGATTTTGATCGCGCCGAGCACCTTCGCGCCGGCGCCGATGGTCACCCGGTCCCCGATGGTGGGGTGGCGTTTGCCGGTGTCCCGTCCGCTGCCGCCGAGGGTGACGCCGTGGTAGATCGTCACGTCCTCGCCGACCTCGGCAGTCTCGCCGATGACCACGCCCGTCGCGTGGTCGATGAACAGGCCGGGGCCGAGGACGGCGCCCGGGTGGATGTCGACCCCGGTCAGGATGCGAGTGACTTCGTTGAGTATCCGGGCGGCCAGCCGCGCACCGCGGTTCCATAACCGGTGGCTGATTCGATGTCCCCAGATCGCGTGCACGCCGGGATAGGCGAGGATCACCTGGAGCGTGGTCGGTCGGGCTGGGTCGCGCTCCCTGGCGGCCTGGATGTCACGTCGTATGTCCGCGAGCATGGCTAATCCGCCAGGTCGGCAAAGAGTGGGGTGCTCAAATACCGCTCACCGAAGCTGGGCAGCACCACCACCACCAGCTTGCCGGCGTTTTCGGGACGGCGTGCCACCTGCAGCGCCGCGACCACTGCGGCGCCCGAGGAGATGCCGACCAGCAGCCCCTCCTCCCGGGCCAACCGCCGCGCCATGTCCAGCGATTCTTCGTTGCCGACGGCGATGATCTCGTCTACCAGGTCGACGTCGAGCACCGGCGGGATGAATCCGGCCCCGATGCCCTGAATGGGATGCGGCCCCTTCTGCCCGCCGGACAGGACCGCTGAGGCGGAGGGCTCCACGGCCACGAAGCGCGCCGACGGCTTGCGCTCCTTGATGACCTGTGCGACGCCGGTGAGCGTTCCCCCGGTGCCCACCCCGGCCACGAAGAAGTCGATCTTGCCGTCGGTGTCCCGCCAGACCTCCTCAGCGGTGGTTTTGCGGTGGATCGCGGGGTTCGCGGGGTTCTCGAACTGTTGGGGGATGAAATACCGTTGGTCGTTCTTGGCCAGCTCTTCGGCCTTGGCGATGGCCCCCGCCATGCCTTCGGTGCCCGGCGTCAGCACGATCTCGGCGCCGAACGCGCGCAACAACATTCGGCGTTCCGTGCTCATCGTATCCGGCATGGTCAGCACGCACCGATAGCCGCGTGCGGCGCACACCATCGCGAGCGCGATGCCGGTGTTTCCGCTCGTCGGCTCCAGGACGATGGTGTCGGGCTTGATCAGCCCCGCCTCCTCCGCCGCGTCCAGCATGGCGACCCCGATGCGGTCCTTCACGCTGTTCGCCGGGTTGAAGAACTCCAGCTTGGCGACGACGTCGGCGACCGCCCCTTCGGTGACCCGGTTCAGCCGGACCAGCGGCGTGTTCCCGATCAGTTGTGTGACGTTATCTGCGATGCTCATCTGTCTTCCTCAGGCGATGTCGGTACATGACTCGTCGGTCTGCCAGCTGATGTCGAATTCGATGGCCACGTCCGTGGGCACGGTGAGCGCGATCGGTGTGAATCGGTGTGATGCCCCCTCCTGTGCGACTCCGGTCAGCACCCGCCCGCTGAAGCTCTGCGGTGTTGTTGCCGTGACGGTCGTTGTGGACGTACCCGGTGCGGGCCGCAGGTAAAAGTCCGTGCCCGCCTGCACAATGCCGACGATGTTCGCACCGTCGGAGTCGACGAGTGTGTGTCCTTCACCGACGTTGAGTTTCAACGGGATTGGCACTTGAAACGGTCCTATTAGCTCCGAATTGGCGGTTGCTTCGGTGTCGACTAGCTGTGGCTCCACGGTATCGCGCAGGGCTTTGCGCGCCCCGTCAACCAAATAATTGTAGAGGTGCACAATGCGGTCGGCATTGCGGTAGTGGCGGGCACCGGTCAGCCAGAAGCGAACATGGTCGATTGTCGGGTTGGCGGCGTCCGTCGTCGCGACCAACCGGTAGTGGCGATAGCCGCGCCCGCCGCCGCCGTGGCTGCTGGTCGACAGCGTGCTGCCCACCCCGAGGGTGCGCCGATGGCGGCCCGTGCCCGCGTCTACTGTTAGATGGGAGCGCGAAATGTCTTGCCAGACAACACCATCAGCCGACTTCTGCAGCTTCAGGCCGACGGCGGCGTCGGACGCCACCCACACCGAGTAGCCGCCCAACTGCGGTTCGCCGTCGAATTCGAAGGTGATCACGCGTCCGCCCGCTCGGCGCACCTTGACGGGAACGTTGAGGGGCCGGGTGTCGAGATCCAAACCGTTGGTGAAATGCCAAATCGCGGCCTGCGTTGCGGCTATCGCTTCATGTTCGCTGATGTGGGCACGTCCCAGCGCGTCGCGCGCGGCGCGCAGTTCGTCGCTCAGTGCGGCGGCCGAGCGCATCGGGAAGGAGTTGCGCAGGATCCAGTCGACCTCCGCTTCGTGGTCGCGGCTGCGCAGGTGGGGCAGCGCGGACCAGCTGTCCAGGCGGTATCGGGATGGCTCATGAGGCGCGATGCCGAAGAAGTCCAGCGAATACGCGTGCAGGTTGGGATTGACCCTGATCAGGTCGGTGCGTGCAGAGCTACCGTCGGCGAACACGATCGTGTCCACGGTATGCGAGTACGTGCCGCCGCGGTAGCGCGTCATCCGCGCGAGCTCGGTTGCCGGCCGGACGAGGACCCGGCGGCGGGTCTCCACCGGCGCCGAGGCGCGGGTGGGTATGGACAACACTGTCATGAGTGGTTGATCTTCCTGAAAGGCGTTGGTTACGAATGCGCGCCCGGCGACCGCGGGGAAGACGGATAGCCCATCCACCGGCGGGAGAGCGCGGAATTTTCTAAGGCGTCGTAAGAGCGTCAGGAAATCAACAACAGCGACAACAACGGCCGGCGACAATGCAGCGCGAAGGAACGAAGCGCAGCTGAACGGCCTGTTGCATAGGCCCCACTATAGGGGCAGACGACGATCACTGTCAGATCGCGGGCGGTTTACGGCCCTTTTACTCAGTACGCAAGTAAAGGCTGTGCGGCGCTCCTAAACTTGCCTAAGCTCGGCGCGCGGACCCGGTCACGGCCGGTGACATGGACCTGCCGCACCACGCCGCGGTATTCGACCGACCATGGAGGACCCAATGACGTCGGCTCAAAGCGAGTCTCAGGCACTTGGCGATCTCGCAGCCAGGCAGCTTGCCAATGCGACCAAGACCGTCCCGCAGCTTTCGACCATCACCCCCCGCTGGTTGCTGCATCTGCTCAGTTGGGTCCCGGTGGAAGCGGGCCTGTACCGGGTGAACCGGGTGGTCAACCCCGAAGGGGTGGCGATCAAGGCCGAAGCGGGCGCGGGCACCGAAGAACCCCTGCCGGAGACCTACGTCGACTACGAGACGAGTCCGCGCGAATACACGCTGCGCAGCATCTCGACCCTGGTCGACATCCACACGCGGGTCTCCGACCTGTACTCGAGCCCGCACGATCAGATCGCGCAGCAGCTGCGGCTGACCATCGAGACGATCAAGGAACGCCAGGAGTTCGAGCTGGTCAACAGCCCCGAGTACGGGCTGCTCGCCCAGGCGACTCCCGAGCAGACGATCCAGACGCTGGCCGGCGCCCCGACGCCCGACGACCTGGATGCGCTGATCACCAAGGTCTGGAAGACGCCCAGCTTCTTCCTGACCCATCCGCTGGGCATCGCCGCGTTCGGCCGTGAGGCCACCTACCGGGGCGTGCCACCGGTGGTCGTGAGCCTGTTCGGCGCGCAGTTCATCACCTGGCGCGGCATCCCGCTGATTCCGTCGGACAAGGTTCCGGTGGAGGACGGCAAGACCAAGTTCATCCTGGTGCGCACCGGTGAGGAGCGGCAGGGCGTGGTGGGCCTGTTCCAGCCGGGACTGGTTGGCGAACAGGCGCCGGGCCTCTCGGTGCGGTTCACCGGCATCAACCAGTCGGCGATCGCGACCTACCTGGTGACCCTCTACACGTCCCTCGCCGTGCTTACCGACGACGCGCTCGGCGTGCTGGACGGCGTCGCCGTGGACCAGTTCCATGAGTACAAGTGAGTACCGCGCGGTAGACGCCGAAAGCGACCTGCCGATCAGCGCCGCGGAGCTCGCCGCGCTGGCCAGCCAGTTGTATGCGGCCAGCATCCGCCCGGGTCCGGACAGCCCGCCGCAGTCGGTGCCGGCCGCCCCGCGGGGCGGCGTGCCCGACGTCACGGCCGTGACGTCGGAGGGGCAGGCGGCGGCGGGCACCGCTGATGTGTATCCGGCGCCGGTTCCGGCGCTGGGTTTCACCGACATCTATCTGCCGGCGCCGGCGTCTCCCGGACCCGAGGTCCCGCCGCAGGCGGTGCCGGTCGCGCCGCGGGGCGGCGTGCCGGACACGACGGCCGCGACGTCGGCCGGGCAGGCCGCCGCGGGTACCGCTGATGTGTATCCGGCGCCGGTTCCGGCGCTGGGTTTCACCGACATCTACCTCCCCGCGCCGACGTCACCCGAACCCGAAGCCCCGCCGCAGGCGGTGCCGGTCGCCCCCCGCGGCGGTGTGCCCGATACGACGGCGGCACCGGCAGGTCCCCATCTACCGCCCAGCGCCACCCACCCGGGCGGATTCGTGGTGCCCCGTGGCATCGTGCCGACGGTCCCCGGAGTGCTGGCCGGGACGCCGCCGGCTGTTCCGGCGGCCCAGCGCAATTCGGCGCCGTGGTGGCTGCCCGAGGCTCCGGCGGCCGTCAACCTTGGCTGGTCTGACGCGCCGGCGGCCGCGCCGGTGGGCGACGAACAGAACTACCGCTTCCTGACGGCGACCGAGTCGGTGCCGCGATTGCGGGACGACCATGAGGTGTTCGACGTCAACGCGATCCGGGCGGACTTCCCGATCCTGAAGGAGGTCGTCAACGGTAAGCCGTTGATCTGGTTCGACAATGCGGCGACCACCCAGAAGCCCCAGGTGGTGATCGACCGGCTGGTGCGGTTCTACTCTCACGAGAATTCGAACATCCACCGCGCCGCACACGAGCTGGCGGCGCGGGCCACCGATGCCTATGAAGAGGCCCGCGACACCGTGGCCGACTTCATCGGCGCCCCGAGCTCCGAGAACATCGTGTTCGTGCGCGGCACCACCGAGGCGATCAACCTGGTGGCGCACGCCTGGGGCGCAAAGCATTTGCAACCGGGCGACGAGATCGTCATCACCCACCTCGAGCACCACGCGAATATCGTTCCCTGGCAGCTTATTTCGCAAAAGACCGGCGCGATCCTGAAGGTCGCGCCGATCGACGACGCGGGCAACCTGTTGCTGAGCGAATTCGAGGAACTGCTCGGTCCGCGGACGAAGCTGGTG
>NZ_LZJG01000043.1:0-4460 GCF_001667785.1 Mycobacterium sp. E3247
GAGCTGGAGGGCCGGCTGTCCGAACCGATCGCGGTGGTCGGCATGGCGTGCCGCTACGCGGGCGGGGTGGATTCGCCGGAAGCCCTGTGGCAGTTGGTCAATGAGGGCCGCGACACGGTGTCGGACTTCCCGGCGGATCGGGGCTGGGACGTCGAGGGGCTGTACGACCCGGATCCCGACGCGGCGGGCAAGATGTACACCCGGCAGGGCAGCTTCCTGCGCGACGCGGCGGACTTCGACGCCGGGTTCTTCGGTGTAGGGCCCAGCGAGGCGCTGGCGATGGATCCCCAGCAGCGGTTGATGCTCGAGATCTCGTGGGAGGCGTTGGAGCGGGCCGGGATTGACCCGCTGGGGTTGCGGGGCTCGGCGACCGGCGTGTTCGCCGGCGTCATCCACGCCGGTTACGGCGGCGAGGTGAAGGGCGAGCTGGAGGGCTACGGGCTGACCGGTTCGACCCTGAGCGTGGCGTCCGGGCGGGTGTCCTATGTGTTGGGGCTGGAAGGCCCCGCGGTGTCGATCGACACGGCGTGTTCGTCGTCGTTGGTGGCGATGCATCTGGCCGCGCAGTCGCTGCGCTCCGGGGAGTGCGACCTGGCGCTGGCCGGCGGTGTCACGGTGATGGCCACGCCCGCCGCGTTCGTCGAGTTCAGCCGCCAGCGGGCGCTGGCGCCGGACGGCCGGTGCAAGGTGTACGCCGGCGCCGCGGACGGGACGTCGTGGTCGGAGGGCGCGGGCGTCCTGGTGCTCGAGCGGCTGGCCGACGCGCGGCGGATGGGGCATCCGGTGCTCGCGGTGCTGGCGGGTTCGGCGGTGAACCAGGACGGCGCCTCCAACGGTCTGACCGCCCCCAACGGGCCGTCGCAGCAGCGGGTGATCCGGACCGCCCTGGCCAACGCCGGGCTGACCGCCGCGGACGTCGACGTGGTCGAAGGCCACGGCACGGGAACGGTGTTGGGTGACCCGATCGAGGCCCAGGCCCTCCTGGCCACCTACGGGCAGGACCGGCCGGCGGACCGGCCGCTGTGGTTGGGGTCGATCAAGTCCAACATCGGTCACACCTCGGCCGCGGCGGGGGTGGCCGGGGTGATCAAGATGGTGCAGGCCATGCGCCACGGGGTGATGCCCAAGACGCTGCATGTGGATGTGCCGTCGCCGCATGTGGATTGGCAGGCGGGCGCGGTGTCGCTGTTGACCGAGCCACGGCCGTGGCCGGCCCGCGACGGGCGCCGCCTGGCGGGGGTGTCGTCGTTCGGGATCAGCGGGACCAACGCCCACGTGCTCGTCGAGCAACCCCCCGCGGACTCCGAAGCCGTTGCGGCGCAGGGCGACCGGCCGGACACGGTGGTGGCGTGGGTGATCTCGGCCCGCTCGCCCGACGCGCTGGCGGCACAGGCCGCGCGGCTGTCGGCCCACCTGGACGCCGAGCCGGACCTGCACCCGGTGGACGTGGGCTGGTCGCTGGCCACCACCCGGGCGGTCCTGGACCACCGCGCGGTGCTGGTGGGCGGCGACCGCGACACCCTGCTGGCGGGGCTCGCGGGCGTGGCGTCGGGGGAGCCGGGCCGGGGGGTGGCGGTCGGGCGCACGCGCGCGGCCGGTAAGCGGGTGTTCGTGTTTCCCGGTCAGGGCTCGCAGCGGCTCGGGATGGGGCGGGACCTGCACCGGCGCTTCCCGGTGTTCGCCGAGGCGTTCGACGAGGCCGTGGCGGCGGTGGACGCCCACGCCCGGCTGCCGCTGCGCGACGTGATGTGGGGCGGTGACCCGGAGTTGTTGCAGAGCACGGAATTCGCCCAGCCGGCGCTGTTCGTGCTCGAGGTCGCCCTGGCGGCGCTGTGGCGGTCGTGGGGCGTGACGCCCGACGTGGTGATCGGCCACTCGGTGGGGGAGATCGCGGCGGCCTGCGTGGCCGGGGTGCTGTCGCTGCAGGACGCGGCGCGGGTGGTGACCGCCCGCGGCAGGCTGATGGCCGCGCTGCCGGACGGCGGGGTAATGGTGGCGGTGACCGCCGCCGAGGCCGACGTCGCGCCGCTGCTGAACGGCGGCGTGAGCATCGCGGCGGTCAACGGCCCGGACGCGGTGGTGCTGTCCGGTGACCGGGCCGCCGTGACGGTCGTGGCGGACCGGCTGGCCGAGCGCGGGAGGCGGGTGCGGCAGCTGGCGGTCTCGCACGCGTTCCACTCGTCGCTGATGGAGCCCATGATCGAGGAGTTCTCCGCGGTGGTGGCCGCGGTGTCGCCCAGCGCGCCGCGAATCGAGTTGGTATCCAACGTGACCGGGCGACTGGCCGGGCCCGGATACGGGTCCGCCGACTACTGGGTCGAGCACGTGCGCCGTCCGGTGCGGTTCGTCGACGGGGTGCGGTGCGCCGAATCGCTGGGCGGCGGCGCGTTCCTGGAGGTGGGTCCGGGCGCGGCGTTGACGGCCGCGGTGGAGCAGTCGCTGGCGGCCGAGCCGGCCGTGTCGGTGGTGTCGATGCCCAAGGACCGCCCCGAAGTCGACTCGCTGCTGCTGGCGGCCGGGCAGCTGTTCGCCTCCGCCGACGTCGACTGGGCCGCGGCGTTCGCCGGCCTGGCCGCCCGCCGGGTCGACCTGCCGACGTATGCCTTTCAGCGGCGCAGGTTTTGGTTGTCGAGGGAGTCGATGGGCGCCCGCGACACCGCCGGCCTGGGCCTGGCTGCGGCCGAGCATGCCCTGTTGGGCGCGGTGGTGGAGCGGCCCGATTCGGGCGGCGCGGTGTTGACGGGCCGGCTGTCGGCGGCGGCCCAGCCGTGGCTGGCCGATCACGCGGTGACCGGGACGGTGTTGTTCCCCGGCGCGGGGTTCGTCGAGCTGGCGCTGCGGGCCGGCGACGAGGTCGGCTGCCCGGTGATCGAGGAGCTGACGCTGTCGGCGCCGCTGCCGCTGCCGGGCGCCGGCGGGGTCCGCGTGCAGGTGGTGGTCGACGCCGCCGCCGAGAACGGATCCCGGGCCGTCGCGGTGTATTCCCAGGCCGGCGCGGAGTGGACGGTGCATGCGCAGGGCGTGCTGAGTGAGGGCGCGCCCGGACCGGGAACGGATCTGTCGGTGTGGCCGCCCATCGGCGCCGCGGAGGTCGACGTGACGGGCGCGTACGACGACCTGGCGGCGCGCGGCTACGGGTACGGTCCGGCCTTCCGCGGCCTGCGGAGGGTGTGGCGCCGGGGCGCCGAGACCTTCGCCGAGGTGGAGGCCCCGCAGCAGGCCGGTGTGACGGTGGGCGGCTTCGGGATTCATCCGGTGGTGTTGGACGCGGCGCTGCACGCGCTGGGGGTCGCCGACGAGCGGGGCCAGACCGTCCTGCCGTTCTCCTGGCAGGGGGTGTGCCTGTATGCGGCCGGGGCGTCGCGGGTCCGGGTGCGGCTGGCCCCGGCGGGCGAGGGTGCGGTCGCGGTCGACTTGGCCGACTCGTCGGGTGTGCCGGTGCTGTCGGTGGGCGAGCTGGTGACGCGTCCGGTCTCGGCCGCGCAGCTGTCGGCGGCCGTCGCGGCGCGATCCGGCGGCGGGGAACTGTTGGAGGCCGTGTGGTCCCCGATCACGTTGCCCGACAACACCGTCGGCGCGGAACCCGAGGTGTGGCGGCCGCCGGCGGGCGGCCCCGAGGTGGTCGGATCGGTGTACACCGCCACCCACGAGGCGCTGCGGGTGTTGCAGTCCCGGGGCGAGGGCGCCCCGCCGCTGGTGGTGCAGACCCGCGGCGCGGTGGCGCTGCCCGGCGAGGACGTGTCGGACCTGGCCGGCGCGGCGGTGTGGGGGCTGGTGCGGTCGGCGCAGGCCGAGCATCCGGGCCAGGTGGTGCTGGTCGACACCGACGGGTCGCTCGATCTCGCGTCCGTGATCGGTTGTGGGGAACCGCAATTGGTGGTCCGCGACGGCGTCGCCCACGGCGCCCGGCTGAAGCCGCTCAAGGCGCACCCCGTGTTGCGGTTGCCCGAGCCGCCGTCGGTGTGGCGGCTGGCGGCCGGCGACGCCGGCACGCTGGAGGACCTGGCGGTCGAGTCCGGCCCGCCGGCCGACCTGGCGGCCGGGCAGGTGCGGGTGGCGGTGGCGGCCGCCGGGGTGAACTTCCGCGACGTGTTGGTGGCCCTGGGCATGTACCCCGGCGCGGCGCAGCTGGGCGCCGAGGGTGCCGGGCTGGTGACTGAGATCGGACCCGGCATCACGGATCTGGCCGTCGGCGACCCGGTCACGGGAATCGTGGGCCTGACGGGGTCGGAGGCCGTCGTCGATCGGCGGCTGGTGACGCGGGTGCCACCGGGCTGGTCGTTCGCCGACGCCGCCGGCGTGCCGGTGGTGTTCCTCACGGCGTATTACGGGTTGTCGGTCCTGGGCGGGCTGCGGGGCGGCGAGCGGGTGCTGGTGCACGCGGGCGCACCGCACGTCGAAGGCCTTGACCGGCAACGGCTTCAGCACCCCGTCCGCGAACAACCGCATCAACTCGGCCA
>NZ_LZJG01000044.1:0-22576 GCF_001667785.1 Mycobacterium sp. E3247
ACCCTGCCCGCGGTGGTGAGCGTGACCGAGAAGATCAACGAGCCGCGCTTCCCGTCCTTCAAGGGCATCATGGCCGCGAAGAAGAAAGAGGTGACGGTGCTGACCCTCGCCGAGATCGGGGTCGAAAGCGACGAGGTCGGCCTCGAGAACGCCGGCTCGAAGGTGCTGTCGTCGACGCCCAAGCCGCCGAAGACCGCGGGTGAGAAGGTCACCGACGAGGGCGAGGGCGGTAACCAGATCTCCCAGTACCTGGTCGCCCAGAAGATCATCTAGTCGAGCACCCATCCCACAGACGAGAAGAGCGAAGAAACCATGGCTGAAGTTTTGGTGCTCGTTGAGCACGCCGAAGGCGCCCTGAAGAAGGTCACCTCCGAATTGATCACCGCCGCCCGCCCGCTGGGCGAGCCGGCCGCCGTCGTCGTCGGCAAGCCCGGCACGGCCGCGCCCCTGATCGACGGTTTGAAGGAGGCGGGCGCCGCCAAGATCTATGTCGCCGAGTCCGACGACGCCGAGAACTACTTGATCACCCCGGTGGTCGACGTGCTGGCCTCGCTCGCCGAGTCGAACGCTCCGGCGGCCGTGCTGCTGGCCGCCAACGCCGACGGCAAAGAGGTCGCGGGCCGGCTCGCCGCCCGGATCGGATCCGGCCTGCTGGTCGACGTGGTCGGCGTCCAGGAGGGCAACAAGGCGGTGCACTCCATCTTCGGTGGCGCGTTCACCGTCGAGTCGCAGGCCAACGGCGACACCCCGGTCATCACGGTCCGCGGCGGCGCCATCGACGCCGAGCCGCAGGCCGGTGCCGGCGAGCAGGTCACCGTCGAGGTACCGGCGCCCGCCGAGAACGCCACCAAGATCACGGCCCGTGAGCCGGCGGTCGCCGGTGACCGGCCGGAGCTCACCGAGGCCTCGATCGTGGTGTCCGGTGGCCGCGGCGTGGGCAGCGCGGAGAACTTCAGCGTGGTCGAGGCGCTGGCCGACTCGCTGGGCGCCGCCGTCGGTGCGTCGCGCGCCGCGGTCGACTCCGGCTACTACCCGGGCCAGTTCCAGGTCGGTCAGACCGGCAAGACGGTGTCGCCTCAGCTCTACATCGCGTTGGGGATTTCCGGTGCCATCCAGCACCGCGCGGGCATGCAGACCTCGAAGACCATCGTCGCGGTCAACAAGGACGAAGAGGCGCCGATCTTCGAGATCGCCGACTACGGCGTGGTGGGCGACCTGTTCAAGGTCGCCCCGCAGCTGACCGACGCCATCAAGGCGCGCAAGGGCTGAGGTCCGCTTGAGAGCCCCCGGCGCCGCGGCGCCGGGGGCTCTTGCGTCTCGAGGCTTGGGACTGTGTCCGCAGCGGGTACTGGCTGCTGGAATTTGATAGCGCGGGCGCTATCAAATTCCAGAGTCGGGAAGTGGTCCTGAAGCCGACTACCGCGCCCGGTAGCATCGCGCCGGTGCGCGGTCACACCCCAGGCCGGTTCGGTGAACCCGAAATGTCTTCCGCCCGAGGGCATCCGGGCTGCAAAGTTGGAAAGCCGTTCAATCGGACGTCAGTCGCCGACGCGCAGCCCGCCCGCCGGGACCCTGGCCGCCGCCCGAAAGCGCCAGTGCCGCACGGGCTTTCGATGCCGAGCGGCGCGCATCCTGGGCGCGTTGCCGGACGACGCGGGCCGACTCGCGCGTTTCTCGTGCCTGCGCGATGGCGTTTCCCAGCGGGGGCGGGGTCACCGCTTGGTCGGCGGCGCGGCGCCGGACGCGGGCGCGGTGCGATTTCTGCCGGCACGCCCCGCTGCAATAGCGCGCGTCGGCCCGGCCATGAAAGACCGTGCCGCATTCCCAGCAGTGCAACCGGCAAGCGACCATAACGGCATGTTACGCCTAACTGTAACGCTCAGCAACATTTGCGCCGTGGCGGCTTTGCGCTGGTAAGGTGACCTCTACCGGCAGATCAAGGCTGAACCCCAACGGTAATTCCGCTCGCCAGCAAACATTTTCGGATCCGGGGTTCGCCTTCACTACCTGGCACCGGGCATCAGTCTGAAGAAAGTCGGGAGATGCGCGAAGACGAGTGTGGATCCGCGTTTGGGCTCCGCCGGCCCGACTTTCTGAGCCGGATGCACGAGCAGCTCGACGAATTGGCCGCCGAACGCCAGCAGATGGCGCAGCTGCTCCAGGTAGCGATCGAGATCGGCTCCGATCTCGAGCTCGACGCGATACTGCACCGCATCGTGGCCGCCGCGATAGGCATGACCGGTGGCCGCTACGGCGCCATCGGGGTATGGGGGCCCGAGGGAACTCTGGCGTCCTTCGTGCACAGCGGGATGGCCGCGGATACCGTGCGGCGGGTCGGTCATCTGCCGGTGGGCAAAGGGCTGCTCGGCGCCCTGCGCGACCGTACAGAGCCGTTGCGCGTGGCCGACCTGTCCGACCATTCGACGGCCGTGGGGTTCCCGGAGCACCACCCGCCGATGCGGGCGTTCCTCGGCATGCCCATCATCATCCGCGGCGTGGTGTTCGGCAGCCTCTACGTCACCGACGACCGGCCCGGCCGCTGCTTCTGCGAGGCCGACGAGGTCACCGTCCGGGCGCTCGCGTCGGCGGCATCGGTGGCCATCGACAATGCCCGCTTGTTCGACCGGGTCCGCGCGGGCGCCCGGTGGACCGACGCCAGCCGCGAGATCAGCAACGCCCTGCTGTCCGAGTCGGGCCCCGGCGTGCAACCTCTGCAACTGATCGTCGAGCGCGCCGCCGAGCTGACGGACGCCGAGCAGGCGATCGTCCTCGTTCCGACCGACCCCGACCGGCCCAACGACGACTGCCTCGTCGTGTCCGCGGCGGTCGGCCTGCACGCGGATCAGGTTCTGGGGCAAGAGATCCCGGTCGACGGGTCCACCACCGGCGAGGTGTTTCGGGCCGGCTGGCCGCTGCTCACCGAGACATTTCGGCGTCCCATCCCGGCGTTCACCGACGTGGGCGAGCGACCCGCGATCGTGATGCCGCTCAGATCCGACCAGCAGACGTTGGGCGTGATCGTGGTGGCCCGTAACACCGATGCGGAGCCCTTCAATGAAACGCATCTCGACCTGGTTCGCGACTTCGCCGACCACGCGGCGATCGCCCTCACGCTGGCGACCGAACGGCGGAACGCGCGGGAGTTGAGCGTGCTGGTCGACCGGGAACGCATCGCCCGCGATCTGCACGACCAGGTGATCAGCCGCGTCTTCACCGTCGGGATGGACCTGCAGGGCGTCGTCGCCCGGCTTCGTTCACCGCAACTCGCTTCGCGGCTGACCAGATCCGTCAACGAGTTGCAGAACGTCATCGACGACATCCGGCGCACCGTCTTCGATCTCCAGCGCCCGCAGGCCCGGCGGCGCACGCTCGCCGAGCGCGTCCAGGACGCGATCGCGCGCCTCGCCGACGACGACAATCAGGGGACGACGCTGCGCATGGCGGGGACGATGACCGCGGTGAGCGACGAACTCGCCGAACACGCCGAAGCCGTCGTCAACGAAGCGCTCAGCAACGCTGTGCGGCACTCGGGGGCCGGGGCCATCGCCGTCGAGGTCACCGTCACCGACGAGCTGCTGCTCGAGATCACCGACGACGGGTGCGGGATTCCCGCCAATGGCCACCGCGCCGATGGTCTGGACGACATCGCCCGCCGTGCCAAAGACCTCGGCGGTGACTGCGCGATCACCAGTCCGCCCGGCGGCGGCACACGCGTCCGCTGGAGCGCGCCACTGCGGACTTCCTGACCCGGGCTCTGGAGGGGGAGCCCGGGTCAGCCCGCTCTCGCGACCACATTTCGTCACCTGACGTGCACGGACACGTCACAGCCACGATGCCGACTCGCTCATCGGCTACGCAACGTTGGTTGACATGAGCATTGCTTCTGTCCTGATTCCCAGCGACAAGGCCGAAGGCGCGACGGCGGCGTCGGCCGCCGGGCCGCACTACTCGCTCCTGCTGTCCACCGACGCCAGCATGATCGAGGCGGCGCAGCGGCTCCGGTATGAAGTCTTTTCCACCACCCCCGGCTTTGCACTGCCGACGAACGACGGCGAACGACGGGATGTCGACAGGTTCGACGAGCACTGCGACCACCTCCTGGTCCGCGACGACAGCACCGGCGAACTGGTGGGTTGCTACCGGATGCTGGCGCCGGCGGGCGCGATCGCGGCCGGGGGCCTCTACACCGCGACGGAGTTCGACATCCGCGCTTTCGACCCGATCAGGCCGTCGCTGGTGGAGATGGGACGCGCGGTGGTGCGCGAGGGCCACCGCAACGGCGGCGTCGTGCTGCTCATGTGGGCCGGCATCCTGGCCTACCTCGACCGCTACGGCTACGACTACGTGACCGGCTGCGTGTCGGTGCCGGTCTGCGGGGACGCCGACGACCCGGAGAATCTGGTTCCGGGCCGCCAGCTGCGGGGCGTCCGCGACTTCATCCTGGACCGACACGCCGCGCCGCAGCAGTACCGCGTGCGCCCGCACCGGCCGGTGGTCGTGGACGGCAAGGCGCTCGACGACATCCCGGCGCCCGCGCGCCCGTCGGTCCCGGCGCTGATGCGCGGTTACCTGCGGCTGGGCGCGCAGGTGTGCGGTGAGCCCGCGCACGACCCCGCCTTCGGGGTTGGCGATTTCTGCGTCCTGCTCGACAAAGGGCGCGCCGATACCCGATATCTCAAGCGGCTGCGGTCGGTGTCGGCGGCCTCGCAGATGGCCGGCGGCGACCGATGAACGCGCCCGCCCGCACCGGGCACCCCTGGCTGCCGCGCGCGACGTGTGACGCCGGTTGTGTGGGCCTCGGCGACGTGACCGCGTCATCGAGGCTTCTGGTGGCGCTGCGGGTCACGCTTCGCGTCATGCTGGCCCTGCTGCTGGCGCCGGGGGTGGCGCTGCTGGCGGTGCCGCTGCCGGGCCGCACGCGCGTGCAGCGCATCTACTGCCGGATGGTGTTGCGCTGCTTCGGCATCCGGATCACGGTGACCGGCAGCCCGATTCGCAACCTGCGCGGGGTTCTGGTGGTCAGCCCGCACATGTCCTGGCTCGACGTCTTCGCCATCGGCTCGGTGTTGCCGGGGTCGTTCGTCGCCCGGGCCGATATGTTCACCGGGCCCGCAACGGGCATCGTGGCCCGCATCCTGAAGATCATCCCGATCGAGCGGTCCAGTCTGCGGTTGTTGCCAGCGGTGGTCGACACCGTCGCCCGCCGGCTGAGCGGCGGCCAGACCGTCGTGTGCTTCCCGGAGGGCACCACCTGGTGCGGTCGAGACGGCGGGGCGTTCTATCCCGCGATGTTCCAGGCCGCGATCGACGCCGGCCGTCCGGTGCAGCCACTTCGGCTGACCTACCACCACGTCGACGGCAGCGTCTCGACCGTGCCGGCCTTCGTCGGCGACGAGACCCTGGTCGGATCCATCCGCCGGCTGCTGACCGTGCGACGCACGCTGGCGCGGGTGCACGTCGAATCCCTGCAGCTCCCGGGGACGGATCGGCGAGCGCTGGCGAGCCGCTGCCAGTCGGTGGTGGGCGGCACAGCCGCCCGGCCCGCCCGGCGCGGACGCGTGCTGCTGGCCTCCTAGCCAAATGGTGGCGACCCGCAGCGCCCGGCAACGCCGCGCTTGCGATCGCCAGTAGGCCCGGTGGAACTTTCACCTGCCGGTATCGTGGGTCGCGTCATGGTCTACCTCGATCACGCCGCTACCACGCCGATGCACCCCGCCGCCGTCGAGGCGATGGCGGCGGTGCTCGGCACCGTCGGCAACGCCTCCTCGCTGCACACCAGCGGGCGGGCGGCGCGGCGGCGGATCGAGGAATCCCGCGAGCAGATCGCGGCCAAGCTGGGCGCTCGCCCGTCCGAGATCATCTTCACCGCGGGCGGTACCGAGAGTGACAACCTGGCCGTCAAGGGCATCTACTGGGCCCGGCGCGCCGCCGATCCGCAGCGCCGGCGCATCGTTACCAGCGAGGTCGAACACCACGCCGTGCTGGATTCGGTGAACTGGCTCGTCGAGCACGAGGGCGCCGAGGTGACCTGGCTACCCACCGACGCCGACGGCTCGGTGTCGGTGGCCGCGTTGCGCGAGGCGCTTACACGCCACGACGACGTCGCGCTGGTGTCGGTGATGTGGGCCAACAACGAGGTCGGCACCGTGCTGCCGGTCGCCGAACTGGCCGCAGTGGCCGCCGAGTTCGGGGTTCCCATGCACAGCGATGCAGTGCAGGCGGTGGGGCAGTTGCCCGTCGACTTCGCCGCCAGCGGGCTGTCGGCGATGAGCGTCACGGCCCACAAGTTCGGCGGTCCGCCCGCCGTGGGGGCGCTGCTGCTGCGCCGCGACGTCACCTGCGTGCCGCTGTCGCACGGCGGCGGCCAGGAGCGTGACATCCGTTCCGGCACACCCGATGTCGCCGGCGCCGTGGGCATGGCGGCGGCGGCCCGGATCGCGGTCGACGGCCTCGAACCCAACGCTGCGCGCATGCGGGCGCTGCGCGACCGGCTGGTCGAGGGGGTGCTGGCCGGCATCGACGACGTCAGCCTCAACGGCGCCCGCGACCCGCTGAGGCTGCCCGGCAACGCGCACTTCACCTTCCGCGGCTGCGAGGGCGATGCGCTGTTGATGCTGCTGGACGCCAACGGGATTGAGTGTTCGACCGGTTCGGCCTGCACGGCCGGCGTCGCGCAGCCCTCGCACGTGCTGACCGCGATGGGTGCCGATCCGGCCAGCGCCCGCGGATCGTTGCGACTCTCGTTGGGGCACACCAGCGTTGACGCCGACGTCGACGCCGTGTTGCGGGTGCTGCCCGGGGCCGTGGACCGCGCCCGACGGGCCGCGCTCGCCGCCGCGGGGGCGCCGTAAGTGAAGGTTCTCGCCGCGATGAGTGGTGGCGTCGACTCGTCCGTCGCCGCCGCTCGCATGGTCGACGCCGGGCACGACGTGGTCGGCGTGCACCTGGCGCTCTCCTCGGCGCCGGGCACGTTGCGCACCGGTTCGCGCGGCTGCTGCTCGAAGGAGGACGCGTCGGACGCGCGCCGCGTCGCCGACATCCTCGGAATCCCCTTCTACGTCTGGGATTTCGCGGAGAGGTTCAAGGCCGACGTGATCGACGATTTCGTCGAGTCCTACGCCCGCGGGGAAACACCCAACCCCTGCGTGCGGTGCAACCAGCGGATCAAGTTCTCGGCGCTGTCGGCGAAAGCCCTTGCGCTGGGCTTCGACACGGTCGCGACGGGCCACTACGCGCGGCTGTCGGGCGGACGGCTGCGCCGGGCCGTCGACCAGGACAAGGATCAGTCGTACGTGCTGGCCGTGCTGACCGCCGAGCAGTTGCGGCATGCGGCGTTTCCGATCGGGGACACCCCCAAACCGGAGATCCGGGCCGAGGCGGCCCGTCGCGGGCTGGCCGTCGCCGATAAGCCCGACAGCCACGACATCTGCTTCATCCCGTCCGGGAACACCCGGGCGTTCCTGGGCGAGCGGATCGGGGTGCGTCGCGGGGCCGTCGTCACGGCCGACGGCGCCGTGCTGGCCACCCACGACGGGGTGCACGGCTTCACCATCGGGCAGCGCAAGGGCCTGGGCATCGCCGGGCCGGGACCCGATGGCCGCCCGCGATACGTCACGTCCATCGACGCCGAGACGGGGACGGTTCAGGTGGGCGAGGCCGCCGACCTCGACATCCGCGCGCTGGTCGGGCGGTCCCCGGTCTTCACCGCGGGGACCGCGCCCCGCGGCCCCGTCGAGTGCGAGGTGCAGGTGCGGGCGCACGGTGAAACGGCCGGGGCCGTCGCCGAGTTGGTGAACGACGAGCTCGTCGTGCGGTTGCGGGTTCCGCTGCGCGGGGTGGCGTGCGGCCAGACGCTGGTGCTGTACCGCCCCGACACCGACGGCGACGAGGTGCTCGGCAGCGCCACGATCGCCGGCACCTCCCGCTGATCGGCGGCTCCAAGGATCCGTTGAGGATGCGCCAAGGGCCGTCTCCGAACCTTTCCCTGACAGCCAGGAAAGGAATCGGCCGACATGAGCACACACCAGATCGCGGCGCGGGAGGTGCCGACAGTTCAGACCAACGCCCTTGCCATCGCGGCGTTCGTGCTGAGCCTGATGGGCATGTACGGCAGCCCGATCTTCAGCGGCATCCTCGCCGTCGCGGCGTTGCACCAGGCGAAGCACCGCGAGCAGAACGGTTACTCGCTGGCGATCGCCGCCCTGGCGGTCTCCGTGGCATTCACCGCCTTACACGTCGCGATGTGGATCCACTCCGGTCAGGCGAATTTCGAGCTGTTCACGACGGCGCACTGGTGAGCTAGCCGGGAACATTTGCGGTGATGTTCGTCATCACGATGTCGGACACCGATTGCGCAAAGCCGCAGAACGTGACCTCCACCATGGCCACCGACACCACCCGGTAGTCGCGCCCGCAGCCGCCGGGCCCCAGGTGCAGCGAGTTCGCGTTGGCGCTCCAGTCACCGACCAGCAGCTGGCCCGACGAGCCGCCCGCGCAGTTTCCGACGGCGGTCACCAGGGCGCCGAAGGCGCGCCGCGCGGTGTCGACGTCCCGGTAGGCCGCGGCGCCCTCGGAGATCAGCGCGCCGTCGGGCGGGTCCTGGAAGGTCGTCTTGTGGAACTCCTCGATATCCGGCCCGAACGTCGCAGTCTCGGCGTAGAGGAACCGGCATTCGGCGGGCGTGGTGTCGGCGAGCGCGTCGATGTCCACCGGCCGGCTGCCATCCATCGAGGGAATGATCGTCAGGTGCTCACCGGCGCCGGTGATCGCGCGCATCCGCGGCTGATCCAGGAGGATCGTGTCGACGTTGACGCCGTGCACGCCCTTGGCGCCGGGCCCGAATCCCGGCAGGGCGGTGCCGCCCACCACGCGGGTGCACGCCGTCAGCAGCACCGCGCCGCACAACAGCAGCCACCCCGTGAGTCTCGCTCTGCGCCACACCCTTCGCACCCTTCTCGGCTTGAACCTACCCGCCCCGAACACCCCTGGCGACCGTCGTGCTATCCGACGTCGAATACGGTTGGCCGGTGAGTGTTTTCGCGACCGCCAGCGGCGTCGGATCCTGGCCGGGTGCCGCGGCCCGCCCGGCCGCCGAGATTGTCGTCGGCGAGTTGGCGGGCGCGCTGGCCCACATCGTCGAGTTGCCCGCCCGGGGAGTGGGCGCCGACCTGCTGGGGCGCGCCGGCGCGCTGTTGATCGACGTGGCCATCGACACGGTGCCGCGCGGCTACCGCATCGTCGCCCGGCCCGGCGCGGTGACCCGCCGCGCGGTCAGCCTTCTCGACGAGGACATGGACGCGCTGGAGGAGGCCTGGGAGGCGGCGGGGTTGCGCGGCGCCGGGCGCGTCGTCAAGGTGCAGGCCCCCGGGCCGGTCACGCTCGCCGCCGGGCTCGAGCTGGCCAACGGGCACCGGGCCATCACCGATCCGGGCGCGGTGCGCGACCTGGCGGCGTCGCTGGCCGAGGGCGTCGCGGCGCACCGGGCGGCGCTGGCCCGGCGGCTCGACACGCCGATGGTGGTGCAGTTCGACGAGCCGTCGCTGCCGGCGGCCCTGGGCGGGCAGCTGACCGGGGTGACGGCGCTGAGTCCGGTCGCCGCGCTCGACGAGGCGGTTGCCGAGGCGCTGCTGAACGCCTGCGTCGCGGGCGTGGGTGCCGAGGTGCTGCTGCACAGTTGCACCCCCGGGCTGCCGTGGGAGCTGTTGCAGCGCAGTGGCATTGGTGCAGTTTCGGTTGACGCGGGCACGCTGCGGGCACCGGATCTGGACGGCATCGCCGCGTTCGTCGAATCGGGCCGCACCGTGATGGTCGGCGTCGTCGAGACCAGCGCCCCGCACCGGCGGCCGTCGGCCGAAGAGGTGGCCGCGGCGGTGGTCGCGGTGACCGACCGACTCCCGTTCGAGCGTTCCGCGCTGCGCGATCGCGTCGGTGTCACGCCGGCGTGCGGGCTGGCGGGGGCGACGCCGGAGTGGGCCCGCGCCGCGATCGGGCTCGCCCGCAAGGCCGCCGAGGCGTTCGCGGAGGATCCGGACGCCATCTAGGGACGCCGCTTCGGGCCGTTGCGGGGCGAGCGGGCGCAATTTTTCGCCACGCCCGCCACATCGGTTCCAGCCGCCACACCAGTCACGGCTCGGAAGCGATGTATCTTTTGTCCACCTCGGAGCGACAATTTTCGGGCCTGCTCCCGGCCGGGTCAGCTGTCGCTGTGAGGTGGACCGATAGTGCACCCGCTCCCGCAGGGGCGCGTGGGGCAGATGTGACCGCGGCGGCGTAGTCCGGCTCGTCGGCGTCCTCGGATAACCTGCCAGGGTGAGCTCAGCAGAAGGCGATTCGGTGTCGCCGGAGGTTCGCAGGCACTGGCAGGAACTGGCCGATCAAGTCCGGGAACATCAGTTCCGTTACTACATCAAAGACGCTCCGATCATCTCCGACGCCGAGTTCGACACGATGTTCAACGAGCTCGTCGCGCTGGAAGAGCGTTTCCCGGAGTTGCGGGTGCCCGACTCGCCGACGCAGCTGGTCGGCGGGGCCGGCTTCGCCACCGATTTCACCGAGGCCGAGCACCTCGAGCGGATGCTGAGCTTGGACGACGTGTTCGACCGCGACGAGTTGCTGGCCTGGAGCAATCGCGTCGAAAACGAGATCGGCCCTGACCCGTATTACTTGTGCGAGCTCAAGATCGATGGAGTGGCGCTGTCGCTGGTGTACCGCGGGGGCCGGCTGGAGCGCGCCGCCACCCGCGGTGACGGCCGAGTCGGCGAGGACGTGACGCTCAACGCGCGCACCATCGACGATGTGCCCGAGCGGCTGAGTATCAACGACCACTTCCCGATTCCGGACGTGCTCGAGGTGCGTGGCGAGGTCTTTTTTCTGCTCGCCGATTTCGAGGCGCTCAACGCCAGCCTGGTCGACGAGGGCAAGGCACCGTTCGCCAATCCACGCAACAGCGCGGCCGGTTCCCTGCGCCAGAAAAACCCGGCGGTTACCGCGCGGCGCAAGCTCCGGATGATCTGCCACGGCATCGGCCGCACCCAAGGGTTCGCGCCAAAGACGCTGCACGAGGCCTACACCGCGCTGCACGCGTGGGGGCTACCGGTGGCCGAACAGACCGCACGCGTGCGCGGGGTCGGCGCCGTGGAGGATCGGATCAGGTACTGGGGCGAGCACCGCTACGACATCGACCACGAAATCGACGGTGTTGTCGTCAAAGTCGACGACTTCCCGTTGCAGCGCCGCCTGGGTGCGACGTCCCGGGCGCCGCGGTGGGCCGTCGCCTACAAATATCCGCCCCAGGAGGCGCAGACGAAACTGCTCGACATCCGGGTGAATGTCGGGCGCACCGGCCGCGTCACGCCGTTCGCGTTCATGACGCCCGTCAAGGTCGCCGGGTCGACGGTGGGGCTGGCCACCCTGCACAACGCCGCCGAGGTCAAGCGCAAGGGCGTCTTGATCGGCGACACCGTGATGATCCGCAAGGCCGGTGACGTGATCCCGGAGGTGCTCGGTCCCGTCGTCGACCTGCGTGATGGCTCCGAGCGCGAATTCGTCATGCCGACAACGTGTCCCGAGTGCGGAACCCCGCTCGCCCCCGCGAAGGAGGGCGACGCCGACATCCGCTGCCCCAACGCCCGGTCCTGCCCGGCGCAGTTGCGGGAGCGGGTGTTTCACGTCGCCGGCCGCGGCGCGCTGGACATCGAGGGGCTGGGTTACGAGGCCGCCATCGCGCTGCTGAAAGCCGGGGTGATCGGCGACGAGGGGGACCTGTTCACCCTCACCGAGGAAGACCTCTTGCGCACCGAACTCTTCCGGACGAAGGCCGGTGAGTTGTCCGCCAACGGCAAGCGGCTGCTGGCCAATCTGGACAAGGCCAAGGCCGCCCCGTTGTGGCGGGTGCTGGTGGCGTTGTCGATCCGGCACGTCGGGCCGACGGCCGCCCGCGCGCTGGCCACCGAGTTCGGGAACCTCGAGGCCATCGAGGCGGCGTCCACCGAGCAGCTGGCCGCGGTCGAGGGCGTCGGCCCCACGATCGCCGCCGCGGTCACCGAATGGTTCACCGTCGACTGGCACCGCGCGATCGTCGACAAGTGGCGGGCGGCCGGGGTGCGGATGGCCGACGAACGCGACGCCAGCGTCCCGCGCACATGCGAGGGCCTGACCATCGTGGTCACCGGTTCGCTGACGGGCTTCTCCCGCGACGACGCCAAGGAGGCGATCGTGTCGCGCGGCGGCAAGGCCGCGGGTTCGGTGTCGAAGAAGACCGACTACGTCGTCGCCGGCGACGCGCCCGGATCCAAATACGACAAGGCGGTGGAGTTGGGAGTGCCGATCCTCGACGAGGATGGCTTCCGAAAGTTGTTGGCCGAGGGGCCTGCCGAGGAGCCGACCGCCGGGTGACGCGTCAGCGCAGCATGGTCGCCACGATCCCGGCGAGGTAGCCCAACCGGGCCACCTCCGACGGCCGGAATTCCGGTCCGGGGCGGCCGAGCACCACCGCCGTGTGCGGGTCGCCCAACGGCGCCGCGACCATCGTCGTGTTCATGTCACGCCACGCCTGCGGCACCCACTCGGCGCTGCCGTCCAGCGCCATCGCGCGCTCGATCGGCAGCCACGGGGCCGAATCGGCCTTGGTTTCGGGAGCGCCCGGGCTGCCGGCGAGGCGCTGCAGCTCGCCGCCCGAACTGCGCAACACGGTGCACCAGCTGACCCGCAGCACCCTGGGCGCCTCGTCGGCCAGGACCTGCAGCCGCGAGGCGTTGCCGCCGGCGGCGGCGACGTGGTCGAGGAGCTCCAGCTCGCGGTGGGCCTCCAGCAGGCCGGTGTGCGGCCGGACGCTGTCCACGCGGACGTTGGGCAGCGACTCGGCCGCGGTGATCAGCCGGTCCGGCATCGCCCCGGCCGGCAGCTCGATGACCAGGTCGTCGATCGCATACCCCGCGTTGCGCTCCACCACGTCGAGCGACAAGATGTCGGCGCCCGCCGAGCCGAGCGCCACCGCCAGCGAGCCCAGGCTGCCCGGGCGGTCGGCCAGTTCGATGCGCAAGAGATACGACGGCACGGCCAACACTGTCGCACAGCTATGTATCCACAACATTTCGGCCAGCCCTGACTGCCAGGCGGTCTCAGCCACCCGACGGGGCTGATGGCCCGGCTCCTCAGCGGCGCCCGCTGCGCCGCATCGTCACCGGGCTAGGCTTTCCTGTCGTGTCTCAGATCTCCCGCGACGACGTGGCGCACCTGGCCCGGCTGGCCCGGCTGGCGTTGACCGATGCCGAGCTGGACAGCTTCGCCGGCCAGCTTGACGCCATCCTGACCCACGTCAGCCAGATCCAGGCGGTCGACATCACGGGCGTCGAACCGACCGACAACCCCCTGAAGGACGTCAACGTCACCCGTCCCGACGAAATGACGCCGTGCCTGACGCAGGCCGAGGCGCTGGCGGCAGCACCCGAGGCCGTCGACGGCCGCTTCGCCGTGCCGCAGATCCTGGGGGACGCCGAGTGACCGAGATCGTGCGCTCCGACGCCGCGACGCTGGCCGCCCGGGTCGCCGCGAAGGAGCTTTCCTCCACCGAGATCACCCGGGCCTGCCTCGACCGGATCGCGGCGACCGACGACCGCTACCACGCGTTTCTGCACGTGGCGGCCGACGAGGCGCTGGCGGCCGCCGCCGCCGTCGACAAAGCGGTGGCCGCGGGCGAGCGCCCGCCGTCGGCGCTGGCCGGGGTCCCGCTGGCGCTCAAGGACGTGTTCACCACCGTCGACATGCCCACCACCTGCGGCTCCAAGATCCTCGAGGGCTGGCGTTCCCCCTACGACGCGACCGTCACCGCGCGGCTACGCGCCGCCGGCATCCCGATCCTGGGCAAGACGAACATGGACGAGTTCGCGATGGGCAGCTCGACGGAGAACTCCGCGTATGGGCCCACCCGCAACCCGTGGGACCTGGAGCGGGTGCCCGGCGGCTCCGGGGGCGGCAGTGCGGCGGCGCTGGCCGCGTTCCAGGCGCCGCTGGCCATCGGCACCGACACGGGCGGCTCCATCCGCCAGCCGGCCGCCCTCACGGCGACGGTCGGTGTCAAGCCCACCTACGGCACGGTGTCCCGCTACGGCCTGGTCGCCTGCGCGTCGTCGCTGGATCAGGGCGGCCCGTGCGCGCGCACCGTGCTGGACACCGCGCTGCTGCACCAGGTGATCGCCGGGCACGACGGCCGGGACTCGACCTCCGTCGACGCCCGGGTGCCCGACGTCGTGGCCGCCGCCAGGGCCGGCGCGACCGGTGACCTCAAGGGCGTGCGCGTCGGGGTGGTCCGGCAGCTGCGCGGCGAGGGCTACCAGCCGGGGGTGCTGGCGTCGTTCGAGGCCGCGGTCGAGCAGTTGACCGCTCTGGGCGCCGAGGTCAGCGAAGTCGACTGCCCCCACATCGGTCACGCGCTGGCCGCTTACTACCTGATCCTGCCGTCCGAGGTGTCCAGCAACCTGGCCCGCTTCGACGCGATGCGCTACGGGTTGCGGGTCGGTGACGACGGCACCCGCAGCGCCGAGGAGGTCATGGCGCTGACCCGCGCCGCCGGCTTCGGGCCGGAGGTCAAGCGGCGCATCATGATCGGCACCTACGCGCTGTCGGCCGGTTACTACGACGCCTATTACAACCAGGCGCAGAAGGTGCGCACGCTGATCGCCCGGGACCTCGACAAGGCGTACGAGTCCGTCGACGTGGTCGTGTCGCCCGCGACCCCGACCACCGCCTTCCCGCTGGGCGAGAAGGTGGACGATCCTTTGGCGATGTACCTGTTCGACCTGTGCACGCTGCCGCTGAACCTGGCCGGCCACTGCGGCATGTCGGTTCCGTCGGGGCTGTCGCCGGACGACGGCCTCCCGGTCGGCCTGCAGATCATGGCGCCGGCGCTGGCCGATGACCGGCTGTACCGGGTGGGCGCCGCCTACGAGGCTGCCCGCGGCCCGCTGCCGAGCGCGATCTAGGCGTCTGCTCGGCGCGGCGGACCCGCCGCAGGGCAAGATAAGGGCATGCGGATCGGAGTTCTGACCGGAGGTGGCGACTGCCCGGGGCTGAACGCCGTCATCCGGGCGGTGGTGCGCACCTGCGACGCCCGGTACGGCTCGTCGGTGGTCGGCTTTCAGGACGGGTGGCGCGGGTTGCTGGAGAACCGGCGCATCCAACTGCAGAACGACGACCGCAACGACCGGCTGCTGGCCAAGGGCGGCACGATGTTGGGGACCGCTCGGGTCCATCCCGACAAGTTGCGGGCCGGGCTGGACCAGATCAAGCAGACTCTGGACGACAACGGCATCGACGTGCTCATCCCGATCGGCGGGGAAGGCACCCTGACCGCCGCGCACTGGCTGTCCGAGGAGAACGTTCCCGTCGTCGGGGTGCCGAAGACCATCGACAACGACATCGATTGCACCGACGTCACTTTCGGTCACGACACCGCGCTGACGGTGGCAACCGAGGCCATCGACCGCCTGCACAGCACCGCCGAATCCCACCAGCGGGTGATGCTGGTGGAGGTGATGGGCCGGCACGCCGGCTGGATCGCGCTGAACGCCGGCCTGGCTTCCGGCGCGCACATGACGCTTATCCCCGAACAGCCCTTCGACGTCGAGGAGGTGTGCCGGCTGGTCAAACGTCGCTTCCAGCGCGGAGATTCGCACTTCATCTGTGTGGTGGCGGAGGGCGCCAAACCCATTCCGGGTTCGATCTCTTTGCGCGAAGGCGGAATTGACGAGTTCGGTCACGAGAAGTTCACCGGCGTTGCGGCCCAACTGGGTGCCGAGGTGGAGAAGCGGATCAACAAGGACGTCCGGGTGACCGTGCTGGGCCACGTCCAGCGCGGCGGGACCCCGACGGCCTATGACCGGGTCCTGGCCACCCGGTTCGGCGTCAATGCGGCCGACGCCGCGCACGCGGGGGAATACGGTCAGATGGTGTCGCTGCAGGGGCAGGACATCGGTCGAGTGGCGCTGGCCGACGCCGTGCGCCAGCTCAAGCTGGTGCCCGAAAGCCGCTACGACGACGCCGCCGCCTTCTTCGGCTGACCCCGGCGGGCAAACGGCGGGTGACTCCGGCCTGACCCCGACCTGACTCCGGCCCGACAAGGCCTGAATTGCCGGCCTTTGACCTGCCAGGGACGCGTCGGGGAAAATTCGTGGTTTCCCGACGGGTTCCCAGCGGTTATACCGGGGTGGTGAGCAACCGCGGTTCGAGTCGCGGAGTCGTTCAGCACCCCGCGGCGTCGGCGGGGCCACCGGGTCCGCCGGTGCGCCCGCCGCGTACCCCCGGCCGGCGCATCGACGCCGATCCGGCGGCCGCGACGGTGCCGCAGCCCACGCGCGCCGATCCATCAATCCGCAGGCCGCCGATCAGGCCAGCACCCGCCCCGCCAGCACCCGCGCCGGCCCCGGCGTCGCGCGCGCCTTCGCGGCCGCGGCGGGGGCCGCTGCCGGGCGGAATGGCACTGGACGGGCTCGACCAGCAGGCGCGGCAGGACTCCTCCGGGTTCAGCTGGCGCGAAGTCGTCCACCGCGTGACCGGTGTCGACCTCGGCCCCGGCAAAGACGCGCAGTACAAAGAGGACCTGCGCCACCGCATCCGGGTGGCCGTGGGCGGCGCATTCCCGATTGCCGTTCTCAACCTCAAGGGCGGCGTCGGCAAGACCGCGGTGGTGGAGGCGCTGGGGTCGACGTTCGCCGCCGTGCGTCACGACCGGATCATCGCCGTCGACATCGACGCCGGCGACCTGGGGGAGCGGCATGGCCGTCCCAACTCCGTGGGCATGCCCGAGCTGCTCGCCGACAAGGCGGCCACGAATTATGTGGACGTCCGGGCGCACACCTACATGAACAACTTCGGCCTGGAAGTGCTCGGATTGCCCGACTATGCGCACACCGACTGGCGGCTGGAGCGGCACGACGTGGTCAGGGCGTTCTCGCTCTTGCGTAACCACTATTCGGTGGTGTTGGTGGACTGCGCCAAGGCGCTCAATTCGGGTGTGATGGACGCGGTCCTGCCCGAGGCGCGGGCGCTGGTCGTGGTGACCAGCACCTCGATCGACGCGATACGGAAGACCGCTACCACCCTGGATTGGTTGGGCAACAACGGGTATCAACCATTGGTGCGGTCGACGGTACTTGCGATCAACCACGTCGAGCCGGCCAAGCTGGACCTGCTGGCCGCCAGGGAACTCGAGCGGCTGTCCGCACGCGTCGCCGCGACGGTGGTGCTGCCGTTCGATCGCCACATACATGAGGGCAAGCAGATCGAGCTCGACCGACTGAGCAAGGAAAGTCGCCGCAGCTACCTCGAGATGGCGGCCGTGCTGGCCGACATGTTCGCCGGCCGGGGCGGGGAGCGCAACCGGATCCCGGCGCCCCGCTCGCCGCACTGGCCCTGAGATCGCCCGGTCCCGCCGCGCTCGCGGTCACCACTGGGCTGATGGTGGTGACCCGCTTCGCCCGGCGCCGCCGCGCTCGCGGTCACCACTGGGCTGATGGTGGTGACCCGCTTCGCCCGGCGCCGCCGCGCTCGCGGTCACCACTGGGCTGACGGTGGTGACCCGCTTCGCCCGGCGCCGCCGCGCTCGCGGTCACCACTACGATCGACGGCATGAGTGTTGCTGCCGGCGCCGATCTCATGGACTACGACGACGTCATCGCGCGTTTCGACCCGGTACTCGGTCTCGAGGTGCACGTCGAGCTGTCGACCGTCACCAAGATGTTCTGCGGCTGCTCCACCGCCTTCGGCGCCGAACCCAACACCCAGGTATGCCCGGTGTGCCTCGGCCTGCCCGGTTCGCTTCCGGTGCTCAACCGCACCGCGGTGGAGTCGGCCATCCGGATCGGGCTTGCGCTGAACTGCGAGATCGTGCCGTGGTGCCGCTTCGCCCGGAAGAACTACTTCTACCCGGACATGCCGAAGAACTATCAGATTTCCCAATACGACGAGCCGATAGCCATCAATGGATACCTCGAAGCGCCGTTGGACGACGGCACCACCTGGCGGGTCGAGATCGAGCGCGCGCACATGGAGGAAGACACCGGCAAGCTGACCCACCTGGGCAGTGAGACCGGCCGGATCCACGGCGCCACCACCTCGCTGCTCGACTACAACCGCGCCGGCGTGCCGCTGATCGAGATCGTGACCAAGCCCATCGTCGGCGCCGGCGCCCGAGCGCCTCAGATCGCCCGCGCCTATGTCACGGCCTTGCGAGATCTGTTGCGCGCCTTGGACGTATCCGATGTCCGGATGGACCAGGGTTCAATGCGTTGCGATTCCAACGTGTCGCTGATGCCGACCGGAACGACCGAGTTCGGCACCCGCACCGAGACGAAGAACGTCAACTCGCTGAAAAGCGTCGAGGTCGCCGTGCGCTACGAAATGCAGAGGCAGGGCGCCATCCTGGCGTCCGGTGGCCGGATCATCCAGGAAACCAGGCACTTTCACGAAGCGGGGTACACCAGCCCGGGCCGCGCCAAGGAGACCGCGCAGGATTACCGCTATTTCCCCGAACCCGACCTGGAACCGGTCGCGCCCAGCCGGGAACTGGTCGAGCAGCTGCGCCAGACCATCCCGGAGCTGCCGTGGCTGACCCGCAAGAGGATTCAGCAGGATTGGGGCGTTTCCGACGAGGTGATGCGCGATCTGGTCAACGCCGGCGCGGTGGAACTGGTCATCCAGACCGTCAAGCACGGTGCCGCCAGCGAGCAGGCGCGCGCCTGGTGGGGAAACTTCTTGGTGCAGAAGGCCAACGAGGCGAACGTCGGATTGGACGAACTGGCGATCACCCCGGCCCAGGTGGCCGCGGTGATCGCACTCGTCGACGAAGGCAAGCTTTCCAACAAGCTGGCCCGCCAGGTCGTGGAGGGCGTGCTGGCCGGCGAGGGCGAGCCCGAGCAGGTGATGACGTCACGCGGCCTGGAACTGGTGCGCGACGATTCGGTGACCCAGGCCGCGGTCGACGAAGCGCTGGCCGCCAATCCCGACGTGGCGGAGAAGATCCGCGGCGGCAAGGTGGCCGCGGCCGGGGCGATCGTCGGCGCGGTGATGAAGGCCACCCGCGGGCAGGCCGATGCGGCTCGCGTGCGCGAACTGGTGCTGGCCGCCTGCGGGCAGGGTTGACGGAAGTCGTTTTCCGCTAGGTCTTGTCGTCGTTGTTGCGCGGGAACCCGCCACCCTGCGGGAACAGCGGGAACACCACGTCGTCGAGCTTCTCGGCGTCCCCGGCGGTCTTGTTGACCGTTGCGCCCCAGACGTTTCCGTCCGGCGACATCCGCAGTGCCCAGGCGTGAGCATGGGTGTCCTTGCGCACCACGTCCGGTTCCCCGGTGACCGCACCCGTCGCCGGTGCCAGCCGCACGGCCACGGTCAGTTTGGTGTTGATCAGGTTGACCAGCACGGTCCCGTCCATCGCCGCGCAGCCCGCCACGCCGGGCTTGTCCGGCCAGGTCCACACCGTGGAGACCTCGGAGGTCTTGGTGATGCGCTGCAAGCGATCCGCCGTCGGCGTGCGATCGGCGACATAGAGCGAGCCGTCCACCGGGTCGATGCACAGGCCGCCGCCGGAGCCGACGCCGGACAGCGCCGTCGTGGGCGGCGCCTGGCCGATGGTGGTCGGCTGCTCGATGCGAAGGACCTTGCCCGCCAACGATTTGGGGTCGGCGGCCGCGGCGGGGTTGCCCGCGTCGCCCGTCATGACCACCAGCGTGGTGGGGCTGGTGAAGATCAGCGCTCCGGTATTGCCGGTGGCGCCTTTGGGAATCCCGGTGAGGATGTCCTTGGGGATGTCGCCGTCGGCCACCCGGATCACCCGGTTGTCGGACGGCGTGCTGATGTAGGCGTACATCAGCCGGTCTTGCGTGTAGGTCGGCGACAGCACGATGTCCATCAGGCCGCCGTCGCCGGACGGGTCGACCGGGATGACGGTCTTCACCTTCGGCTCGGCGCTGACCGAGATCTCCTTGACGGCGCCGGTGGTGCGCTCGGCGACCAGCGCGGTTTTGCTGTCGGGCCCCATGATCAGTCCGCTGGTGCTCTCCAGGCAGCCCTGCATCACGCCCGGCGCCGGGCACGCCTTGGGGAACGGCGTGGGCGGCAACGGCGGCGGTGGGGGAGGCGTCGAGCTGGGTTGGGGCTTGAGTTCCGGGTTGGTGGTGAAGGGCTGCGACTGGGCGTCGTTGAACCGTGCGCACCCGCTCGCGAGCAGCACCACCGCGCACAGCGTGGCAAAGCCGCACCGAACCGAGCGCCGTAGTCGCATGACCGACAGGCTACGGACAGGGCGGCCGCCGCCGCCACACGCCCGCGCCTGGCCGCCTGACGTGACGCGTTCGGAACACGTCTCGCGCTCAGGCGACGGCCCCGTCCGGTGACCGGAGCCCACCCGCTTCGGACGCCGCCGAGCCGCGGAAAAGGCCGTTCCGGGCCGATCCGGGCGGGTTTGGCGGGCAAACCACCGATTGCCTGGCGAAAGCGCCGCTCAAATCCCCAATTCAGCGGCAAATGCCCTTACCCTGACACGCGTGACCAGTCAATCGAATGACGGACATTGGCAGCGGCCCGGCGAATCCCCGGAGCCGGCCCAGGGACGCCCCGCGACGGCGCGCGTGGTTGACCCAGAAGACGATCTGACGCCCGTCGGTTACCCCGGCGACTTCAACCCCTCGACCGGAACCACCACCGTCATCCCCTACATGGGCGACCACGCCGCCGTGGGCGGGCCCAGGGCGACGGGTTATCACGTGCTCGACCAGCCGGAGCCCCTGCCCTATGTGCAGCCGCAGTCGTCCCGGCACGCGGCCGCCGAGCCCGCCGAGATCGACGGCGACGAACACCACGGCCGGCTGCACGAGGTCGGCCGGCGCGGAACCCAGCATCTGGGTTTGCTGGTGTTGCGGGTCGGCCTCGGTGTCGTGCTGGCCGCCCATGGGTTGCAGAAGCTGTTCGGCTGGTGGGGCGGCTCGGGCGTGGGCGGGTTCAAGAACTCGCTGTCCGACGTCGGCTACCAGCACGCCGACATCCTCGCCTACGTCAGCGCCGGCGGCGAGCTCGTCGCCGGGGTGCTGCTGGTGCTGGGGCTGTTCACCCCGGTGGCCGCGGCCGGTGCGCTGGCGTTCCTGATCAACGGCATGCTGGCCACCATCACCGCGCGGCCGCATCCGCACACCTTCACCTATTTCCTGCCTGACGGACACGAATACCAGATCACCCTGATCGTCATGGCGGTCGCGGTCATCCTCTGCGGGCCGGGCCGCTACGGTCTGGACGCGCGGCGCGGCTGGGCCCACCGGCCCTTCATCGGGTCGTTTGTCGCCCTGCTGGTCGGTATCGCCGCCGGCATCGCGGTGTGGGTCATGCTCAACGGGGTCAACCCGATCGCCTGACCCTCACGCATAGGGGTTGGGCACGCGCCCCGAGCTGGCCTCGGTCAGCTGCGGCAGCGTCGCGAACGTGACCGCGGGCAGGCGCACGTCCGCACCGCTCTTGAGGTGCGCGCGGGCCCACGAACCCCGGTGGAAGCGCAGCCCGTCGATCTCATCCCAGTCCACCGTCCGGCTGCCCAGCAGCGTCCGGACGGTCACGCCCCTGTCGTCGGCGACGGTGCGCAACCGGACGATCAGCGCCGCGAGCACCACCGGGATCACCAGCAGCGGCGCCGACGGCGGCCACAGCATCACCGGAATCAGCAACCCGAGGGTCACGAAACCGACGGCCAGGTGAGCGATCGGCGAGACCTTGATCACGACGGGCGTGTGGGAAGACGAACCGGTAGCCACCTGACCATCATTTCACCCGCCACGGGGACCGGATCTCCGCGCGGGCCGACGGCAGCGGGATTTGACTGCTGAGCTGTGCGAAGGCTACCGTCGGACGTTATGGATACCGCCGGACAGCCCGGGATGCTCGTAGTAATTGGTCGGCGCGTTGGTGCCTGACTAGCCTCTCGGCATTTGAAGCTATCCAGACCAACGCGCAACCCTCGTGCAGCAGATGAGCTGTCGGGGGTTTTTTGTTGCCCCGAGCGAGATTCCCAGAGTGAATAAGGAACAAAGACAGTGAGCGCACCCACCAGGCAGCACGCCACACAGCCACAGCGTGCCGCCGACGTCGCCTCCGACGCGGCGGAAACCCCCGCCGCCGCCCCCACCAAAAAGCCGAAACGTGTTGGGCCCGAGAAACTTACCGGCGCCCAGTCCGTGATCCGGTCGCTCGAGGAGATCGGGGTCGAGGTCATCTTCGGCATCCCCGGCGGCGCCGTGTTGCCGGTCTACGACCCGCTGTTCGACTCGAAAAAGCTTCGCCACGTGCTGGTTCGCCACGAGCAGGGCGCCGGCCACGCCGCCAGTGGCTACGCCCACGCGACCGGCAAGGTCGGGGTGTGCATGGCCACCTCGGGGCCCGGCGCCACCAACCTGGTCACGCCGCTGGCCGACGCCCAGATGGACTCGGTGCCCGTCGTCGCCATCACCGGCCAGGTCGGTCGCGCGCTGATCGGCACCGACGCCTTCCAGGAAGCCGACATCTCCGGCATCACGATGCCGATCACCAAGCACAACTTCCTGGT
>NZ_LZJG01000045.1:0-20718 GCF_001667785.1 Mycobacterium sp. E3247
GTCGAGCTGACGAAGAACGCGATCCCCTACGAGGTCGGGGTGGCCCGGTACCGGGAACTGGCCCGCGGCCAGATCGCCGGCGACTCCTACGGCATGCTCAAGCTGCTGGTGTCCACCGACGATCTCAAGCTGCTGGGCGTCCACATCTTCGGCACCAGCGCCACCGAGATGGTGCACATCGGACAGGCCGTCATGGGCTGCGGCGGCACCGTCGAATATTTGGTCGACGCCGTGTTCAACTACCCGACCTTCTCCGAGGCCTACAAGGTGGCGGCGCTCGACGTGATGAACAAGGTGCGAGCGCTCAACCAGTTCCGCCACTAACAGCTGTCGTCGAGTTCGCCCGGAACCGGGTCGCCGGGCCCGCCGGCGTCGGCGCGGGCCAGCAGCTGCGCGGTCTGCGCGTCGAACGGTGCCGAATACGAGACGTTCGCGGCGCATCCGCCGCGCTCGAAACCACCGATCACCCCGGTCAGCGTCGTACCGCTCACCCAGGGGGCGCCGCTGGTGCCGTCCACCAGCCCCTCGCACGGAAACGAGGGAAACCCGCCGTCGGTCAACGACGTGCTGGCCTGGCACCCGATGGGGTTGCCGCCCACGCCGGCCGGATAGCCCATCACGGTGATGTGACTACCGGGTGGCGGCGTCGTGCCCAGCGTGAGCGCCAGGCCGGCGCGTGATTCGACCGAGCCCCCGGCGTCATTGCTCATCCGCGCGATCGCGTAGTCGGCGTTGGGATCCTTGCTGGCGGTCCAGCGGGGGTCGAGGTAGACGGCGTCGGCCTTCCACACATCGGTCGGGGCCGGGGGCGCGTCGCCGGTGAAACCCGGCACGAAGGTGATCTTGGACGCGCCGGCCAGGCAGTGCGCCGCCGTGATCATCAGGTTGCCGCCCGCCGAATGCACCACCGAGCCCGTGCACACGTGCAGGGGGCCACCGTCGATGAAGATGGCGCCGACGCGTTTGTCCGGCTCCACCGGGCCGGCCACCGCCTTTTGCTGGGGTTGAGCGAGCCGTTGCGCCGGCGCACTGCTCCGCGGAGGGGCTGCCGGCGGTGCCGACGCACGATCGCCCGGTGGCCGCTTGCACGACGTCAGTGACGTTGCCACGGCGACCACCAGGCACAGCATCACGGTCGGTACGCGCATCGTTTTCATCATGCCTGACGCCTGCCTGACGAGCAGACTCCAACGCGTCGCGTCCCTCCCCGCTTCCCGGCAAGGGGCATCGGCCACCCCCACGATGTTCTCTTCTGGATTAAACGCGAACTTCACACCGCTGTTTGATATTGGCGCACCCCGATTCGGGGGACACTTGTAGGGCACGGAGCAACCCCCGAGAGGAGGCGATCGGTGATGGCTGACGGCCAGGACCCGCAGGAGCCGCACTACCAGCCGGGACAGGCCGGGATGTACGAGCTCGAGCTGCCGGCGCCGCAGTTGTCGACGTCGGACGGCCGAGGCCCGGTGCTGGTGCATGCGCTGGAGGGCTTCTCGGACGCCGGTCACGCGATCCGGCTCGCCTCGTCGCATCTGAAGGCGGCCCTGGACCCCGAGCTGGTCGCGTCCTTCGCCATCGACGAATTGCTCGATTACCGGTCGCGGCGGCCGCTGATGACCTTCAAGACGGATCACTTCACGAGCTATGAAGAACCCGAACTGAGCTTGTACGCGTTGCGCGACACCATCGGGACCCCGTTCCTGCTGCTGGCCGGCATGGAACCAGACCTGAAGTGGGAGCGCTTCATCACCGCGGTCCGCCTGCTGGCCGAGCGCCTGGGCGTGCGTCAGACGATCGGCCTGGGCACCGTGCCGATGGCGGTTCCGCACACGCGGCCCATCACGATGACGGCGCACTCCAACAACCCCGAGCTGATCGCCGAGTTCACCCCGTGGATCTCCGAGATCCAGGTCCCGGCCAGCGCGTCCAACCTGCTGGAGTACCGGATGGCCCAACACGGGCACGAGGTCATCGGTTACACCGTGCACGTGCCGCACTACCTGACGCAGACCGACTACCCGGCCGCCGCCGAGGCGTTGCTCGCGCAGGTGGCCAGGATCGCGTCGCTCGAGCTGCCGCTGACGGCGTTGACCGAAGCGGCCGCGGTCATCCGGGCCAAGATCGACGAGCAGGTCGAGGCGAGCGCGGAGGTTGCTCAAGTGGTGACCGCGCTCGAGCGCCAGTACGATGCCTTCATCGACGCTCAGGAGAACAGGTCGTTACTAACGAGGGACGAGGACCTGCCTAGCGGAGACGAGCTTGGCGCAGAGTTCGAGCGATTCCTCGCCCAGCAGGCGGAGAAGAAGCGCGACGACGACGACCAGCCCTGACCTTTCCACCCGGCCCTCATCCCGGCCCGACACCAAGGTTGGCGACATGACCGAGCGGAAGCGCAAGAACACTCTGCGCCCGGTGCGTGAGGTCGCCGCCCCCCGGCTGGAGTTCCGCACCATCCACGGCTATAAGCGGGCCTACCGCATCGTCGGTGACGGGCCGGCGATCCTGCTGGTCCACGGTATCGGCGACAACTCCACCACGTGGAATACCGTGCAGGCCAAGCTCGCCCAGCGGTTCACCGTTATCGCCCCCGACCTGTTGGGCCACGGTCGATCCGACAAACCGCGCGCCGACTACTCGGTCGCCGCCTACGCCAACGGGATGCGCGACCTGCTCAGCGTGCTCAACATCGAGCGGGTGACCATCGTGGGCCATTCGCTGGGCGGCGGTGTCGCCATGCAATTCGCCTACCAGTTCCCGCATTTGGTGGAGCGGCTGATCCTGGTCGGCGCCGGGGGCGTCACCAAGGACGTGAACTTCGTCCTGCGGTGGGCCTCGTTGCCGATGGGCAGTGAGGCCCTCGCGTTGTTGCGCCTGCCGATGGTGCTGCCGGCCGTCCAGATCCTCGGGCGGGTGCTGGGCACGATGCTGGGCAGTACGGGACTGGGCCGCGACCTGCCCAACATGTTGCGGATCCTCGACGATCTGCCGGAGCCGACGGCCTCGGCGGCATTCAGCCGGACGCTGCGTGCGGTGGTGGACTGGCGCGGACAGATCGTCACGATGCTGGACCGCTGTTACTTGACCGAGGCCATCCCGGTCCAGATCGTCTGGGGCGCCAAGGACTCCGTCGTCCCGGTAGGGCATGCGCAGATGGCCCACGCCGCCATGCCCGGCTCCCGGCTGGAAATCTTCGAAGAGTCCGGCCACTTTCCGTTCCACGACGACCCGGCCCGCTTCATCGACGTGGTCGAACGCTTCATCGACAGCACCGCGCCCGCCGAATACGATCAGGCCGCCCTGCGCGCGTTACTTCGCAGTGGCGGCGGCGAGAAGGCCGTCAGCGGCCCAGCGCCCACCCGCGTCGCCGTGCTGAACGCCATGGACTCCGACGAACGCAGCGCCACCTGAACCACCTTGATCGGTGCGGCCGCGCGCGGGGTCGTACAGTCGGGCCATGGGTATCGACGTCACTGTGTTGCGGGTGTTCACCGATCCGTACGGCAATTACGGCAATCCGCTGGGCGTCGTGGATGCCGGCCAGGTCGAACCCGCGGACCGGCAACGGCTGGCGACGCAATTGGGCTACAGCGAAACGGTTTTCGTCGATCTTCCCGCTGCCGGGTCAACCACCGCGCACGCCAGCATTTACACCCCGATGATCCATATCGCGTTCGCGGGGCACCCCACCGTCGGCGCGGCGTGGTGGTTGCGGGAGAACGGCACGCCGATCAACACGCTGCAGGTGTCGGCGGGCCTGGTGCAGGTGAGTTACACCGCCGACCGGACCGGAATCAGCGCCCGCTCGGAGTGGGCGCCCGAGGTCGCCCTCCACGAATTCGGTTCGCCCGACGAACTTCTCGCCGCCGACCCGGGGGATTTTCCCGATGACACGGCGCACTACCTGTGGGCCTGGACGGACCGGGCCGACGGTTCGCTGCGCGCCCGCGTGTTCGCCGCCAATCTCGGCGTGCGGGAAGACGAGGCGACGGGTTCGGCGGCGATGCGCATCACCGATTACCTCAGCCGCGACCTCCACATCACCCAGGGCAAGGGATCGATCATCGACACGACGTGGAACGCCGAAGGCTGGGTGGGGGTGGCCGGCCGCGTCGTCAATGACGGTGTCCGGCATCTGAACTGACCCCCCGGCCGGGTTGCGCGCTCAGCGCTGCCGGTGCAGCACCGCGGCGAGGTGGTGCTGCAGGGGTTGCGCGACCGCACCCATCCGCACCGAGTACGACAGCTCGTCACCGTCGACGCGGAAGGACCGGCCCAGCGAGGTGACCTCCTTGGCGGTCGGGGTGAGCCCGACGTCCGTTGTGGAGAGCTCGATTTCGATCAGCGTGCCGGTGACCGAGTAAGTGCCCACCTCGATCTCGGTGATGCCGCTCGGATGGGCCAGCACCAGTTCGACGTGACCGGGCTGCGGCACGCGAAGGTATCCGGTCTCGGCGTGCAACGGCTTGCCGTCGGACGCCGCCCTGGTCTTTTGCGCGTACGCCAGAAACGGCTTACCGACGTGCGTGAAGACCACTTCTTCGAGGTAGTCGAAGGGCTGGATCGTCGGGTACTCACCCGACCCCCGGCCGGCCCAGGTTCCCAGGAGTGGCGCCAGGGCCTCGAGATCGGGATGCAAGTCCACGGGCATGAAACCGAGCCTAGCCCGGTGACGATCCGGGCCGGCACGGCCGGGAGGGTCAGCTCGGCGTGGTGACCTGGCGGTGTTCGCGCAGCGCCTGGATCTCGCGTTCGAAATCCTCCGCGGACTCAAAGGATCGGTACACCGACGCGAACCGCAGGTAGGCCACTTCGTCCAGGTCGCGCAGCGGGCCGAGGATGGCCAGGCCGACCTCGTGACTGGGGACCTCCGGCGAGCCCGCGGCGCGCACGGTGTCCTCGACCTGCTGGGCCAGCAGGTTCAGCGCATCATCGTCGACCTGTCGGCCCTGGCAGGCCCGGCGGACCCCGCTGATGACTTTTTCTCTGCTGAAGGGTTCGGTGACGCCGCTGCGTTTGACCACGGCCAGGACCGCGGTCTCCACGGTGGTGAAACGCCGTCCGCACTCGGGGCACGAGCGGCGGCGCCGGATGGCCTGCCCCTCATCGGTTTCCCTCGAGTCGATCACCCGGGAATCGGGATGACGACAGAAGGGGCAATGCATGAACGCTCCTTCGCCGTGCCGACAACCAGGTACCGCAGCACTTCGAGCGTACCCGTGCGCCGACCTGCGCGGGCGGAGCCCAGGCGTCAACCGATGGGGGCGATCAGGGTCTGGCCGGCGACCACATTCGGCGAGTTCATGTCGTTGAGTTCACGGATGCGGTCGGCCACCTGCCGGGCGGGGGCGTCGGGAGCCACCCGGTGGGCGACGTCTTGCAGCGACTCCCCCGCCTCGACGCGCACGACGGCCAAGCGGTCCGGTACTTGCGCGGCCGAATTCCCGGAGTCGCCGTTGAGCACCTGGCCGACGTTCCCGACCAGGCCCAGCCACAGAGTGATCGCACCGGCGGCCAGCGCCAGCCAGATGGTGGTCGCCACCGTGACGGGCCGCCTGCGATGAGGCGCGCCCGACATCGCGACGCCGGTGCCGCGGTAGCGAGCGGGCGCGCCGGCCGGCCGCGCCGGACCGGGGCGGCGCGAGCGATCCAGCCCGTCCCTGCCGTAACGAAGACCCGGGACCGGTCCGTTGACCGGACGCCGGGGGCTGCTGGTACGCGGCGCCAGCGTGTGGATGGTTGTCATCTGCGTTCCTCCGGTCAACTTAATTCGCTCAGCTGTTCGACTGTATCGCTCGTGTGTTCGAAATCCGAACATGTGAGCGAAGCGTGTCGCACGAGTCGAACGCTAGACCACGCCACCGACAAGTCCGTGGTCGCTAGAGCTGACATGCGGCTGAAATACCCGATCCGCCGAAGAGTTACACCTTTGTGATTTAGGACTTCGGCGCGGTTTTCCACCCTCGAGGCATCGGCACGACACGCCAGTCGAACACATGTTTGATTCTTGGGCGCGGTGGGGTTACATTCAGTGCCATGAGCGACAGCAACGACACCTCATCGGCCGGGTCGGACGGCCGGCTGCACGCGGTCGATTCATCGCTGACCGAACGGCAACGCACCATCTTGAACGTCATTCGCGCGTCGGTCACCAGCCGTGGCTACCCGCCGAGCATCCGGGAGATCGGTGACGCCGTCGGCCTGACGTCGACGTCGTCGGTGGCGCATCAGCTGCGCACGCTGGAACGCAAGGGGTACCTGCGCCGCGACCCGAACCGCCCCCGCGCGGTCGACGTCCGCGGCGCCGATGACGACGTGGCGGCGCCGGCCACCGAAGTCGCCGGCTCGGACGCGCTGCCGGAGCCGACCTTCGTCCCAGTCCTCGGGCGCATCGCGGCCGGTGGCCCCATCCTCGCCGAGGAAGCCGTCGAGGACGTGTTTCCGCTGCCGCGCGAGCTGGTGGGCGAGGGCACGCTGTTCCTGCTCAAGGTCGTCGGCGACTCGATGATCGAGGCGGCGATCTGCGACGGCGACTGGGTGGTCGTGCGGCAGCAGAACGTCGCCGACAACGGCGACATCGTCGCCGCCATGCTCGACGGGGAAGCCACCGTGAAGACGTTCAAGCGCGCGGGTGGTCAGGTATGGCTGATGCCGCACAACCCGGCGTTCGATCCCATACCCGGTAACGACGCGACCGTGCTGGGCAAGGTCGTCACGGTGATCCGCAAGGTCTAGCCCCGTACCGGGTGTCGGCAGGCTCAGTCCGCCTTGACGAACCCGTTGGCCTGCGCCACTTCTTCGCTGGCCAGCCAGATTTCGGCGAGCGTGTCGTGGTAGAGCTCGCTGACGGGCGTGTAGTACAGCCCGAAGCGGGCGCTCGCCTTGATCGGGTATCCGTCGGGCGCCTGGTAGGGGTCGTCGAGCGGTAGGTGGATGGTCGGGCGCCCGCCCGGGCCGAGCGCCACACCGCTGTCGTCGTCGTCGACGGCCGCGTGCCGCCCGCCGCGCTGCTCGGACGCCCCGACGGCCGCCGCCTCGGGCGCGACGGCTTCCGGGGCGGCTACCTCGGCCTCCGACACGTCCGCCGGGACGCGGGGCACCGCGACGTCAGGATGCTCGGCCTCGGACTCGGGAGCGGGCTCGGGGGCGGGAGCACCGCCCTCGAAGCCGGCGTCGGGAGGCGTGTGGGGAACGGCGACATCGAGGTATTCGGCCTCCACGTAGTCGCCGTCGGCATGGTCGGCTTCGGGGTAGGCGGACCCGTGCTCGTCGTCGACGTACCCGCCTTCGGCGTAATCCGCGTCGGCGTAATCGGATTCGGCGTACTCGGATTCGGGGTAACCGGCCTCGCCTTCGGGGTAACCGGCCTCGCCTTCGGGATAACCGGCCCCGGATTCGGGGTAACCGACTTCGCCCTCGGGGTAACCGGCCTCCGACAGGGCCGCCGGCGAGACGGCGGAGAAGGAGTCGGTGTCGACCGCGTCGGGGTCCTCCTGCTCGAGCCCGAAAGGACCCTCGTCCGCGTCACCCCGGCGCCAGCTAACCCGCCCGGCCGCCTCAGCATCGGGGGCTGCGGGCTCGTGGGCGAAGTGCTCGGTGGTCGCGTCCTCGTGTCCCCACTGCTGATCACCGACGGCGTCGTAGCCGACATCGAGGTCGCGGTCGGGCTCGTAGCCGGCGTCGTCACCGGCCCGACGCCGGCGCCAGCGGAAGGCCACCAGCCCCGCCAACACGATCAGCACCAGCACCGGGATGACGGCCAGCAGCCACCACGACTGCCAGGTGAACTTCTTGGGGTGCGTGGGCATCGCCGAGCTGCTCGGCTGGTTCTGGCCCGACACCTGCAGGCCGGACAGCAACGGCGCCAGGTTGGCCGGATCCGTGCTGAACGTGTTCTTCGCCCGGTTCCACGAGATCTTGCCGCCGGCGAACTGTTGGGAGACGACGTCGCCGTCGACGGCCTGGTCGCCGACCGGCGCCCCCAGCTTGCCGGTCGGTCCGCGGAGCTTGTCCCACGCGGCCTTCATGGCCCCGCGGACCACGAAGGCGCCGTGCTCCGAGGTCCAGAAGATCACCGGCTTGTCGGCTCCGGAGAAGGTGACCATGCGGCTGGACGGGATGCCACCGTCGGACTCATTGGCGGTGGGGAAACCCAGGTCGCTGCCCGCCGGTCCGCCGAGCGACTCGTACTTGGCCAGGATGTTGGTTTCCACGGCGTTCGCGCCGGTGGCGGGGCTGAAGTACACCTTCCCGTTGGCGAAGTCCTGGACGATGCCGTCGCCGCCAATCGGATACTGCGCGCCCTTCTTGACCCCCAAGGCCCCGTTGGGGCCGCCGGCCGCGCGCCATGCCATGTTGATGGCCGCGGTGGGATCGATCGCCACCTGCAGGCCCTTCAACTGGTCGGCCAGGGCCGGCGGCTCGGTGCTGAACTGCTTAGTCTGCCTGTTCCATGACACCTGACCGCCGCTGAATTTCTGGGCGGACACCTCGCCGTTGTACGTTTCGTCGCCGACCGGGACTCCGAGCACGCCGCCCGAACTGCCCAGCTTGTCCCAGGCGGCGTTGATCGCGCCGCGTACCACGAATGCGCCGTGGTCGGGCGTCCAGAAGATCACCGGCTTGTCGCTGGCCGAGAAGGTGACCACGCGGCTGTCGGGGCCGGCGAGGCCGGGTACTTCGTTGATGGCCGGGAAGCCCAGATCGCTGCCGGCGGGGCCGCCCAGCATCTCGTATTTGTCCAGGATGGGCCCGTAGGCGAATTTCGCGCCGGTCGCCGGGGTGAAGAACATCTTGCCGCCGTCGAAGTCCAGCGCGAAGCCATCGCCGGCGGGATAGACATCGCCCTTCCGGGCGCCCAACGGTGATGAGTCGCCGCCGGCCTTCTCCCAGGCCGCCATCATGGCCGCCTCGGCGTCGCCGATGGGCGACGCCGCCGCCGGTGGCGCCAGCAAGGCAGCGGCCATTGCTGCAGCGGCCAAGCTGACCAGCGCGCTCCCGACCAGCCTGCGCATGTGACCTCTCTGCCCGTTCACCAAGCCTCCCAGCCGACGGCTATTCCCCTATCAGCGGCTGCGCCCGTTCCGCACAGCCGGCGAGCGGGCCGCAGTTCGACCGCGGAGAAACGACCACGTTCCGAACCGCATTTGCGCCGGGCTCGCATAACTTTGCTCCAGCCAACGAAAAATGCGAAGTCAGATCACGAATATTACAAAAACGGATACCACGCCGATGTCGAAATGATGCCGAGCCACGCTCAAATCGCGACCGGATCCCCCGTCGCTCACGCGACGTTGGGCTAATCGCGCCGAATCCCGAACCCGACGATCGCCTGCGCAATGGGGCACGCCCGCCGCGGAAAGCAGCGATTCGGCGCTCGAAGGACTTGCCGAACTTGACCAGGTCCTCGGCGCCGTCATGCTTTTCGGCGTGGCGATGGTCATTGCCCGGGCGGCATACCCAAAACACATGTGCCGACGGTACGTGAAGCCATTAACTCTTCAACGATCCACCCGAAAAAACGGCCGCGCGGCGAGCGCCGGTCGGGTTTGCCGCCGAAGCGCCGAATTGCCCGGTCCGGCGGCATTTCCAGCCGACGATGCTAGGGCTAGACCCCCAGGCTGCGGCCGATGATCTCTTTCATGATCTCGGTCGTTCCGCCGTAGATCGTCTGCACCCTGGCGTCGAGATAGGCACGGGCAACGGGATATTCGCGCATGTAGCCATAACCGCCGTGCAGTTGCAGGCAACGGTCGATCAGGTGCACCTGCTTTTCGGTGGAGTACCACTTGGCCATCGCCGCTTGCTCCGCGGTCAGCTTCTTGTCCAGGTGCAGCCGGATGAACTCGTCGACCATCATGCGCACCACGGTCGCCTCGGTCGCCAGCTCGGCAAGCACGAAGCGGCTGTTCTGGAAGCTGCCGATCGGCTTGTTAAATGCCTTGCGCTCCTTGGTGTATTGCAACGTGTGTTCGAGCACGTGCTCCATCGCAGCGGCGGCCATGATAGCGATCGAGATGCGTTCCTGCGGCAGGTTCTGCATCAGGTAGATGAACCCCATGCCCTCCTGCCCCAGCAGGTTTTCGGCGGGCACCTTCACATCGGTGAACGACAACTCGGCGGTGTCCTGCGCGTCCAGCCCGATCTTGTCCAGGTGGCGGCCGCGTTCGAAGCCCTCCATGCCGCGCTCGACGACGAGCAGCGAAAAGCCCTGCGCCCCTTTGTCCGGATCGGTCTGGGCGACCACGATCACCAGGTCGGCGTTGATTCCGTTGGTGATGAACGTCTTTGCGCCGTTGAGCACGTAGTGGTCGCCCTGCTTGACCGCGCGGGTCTTGATGCCCTGCAAGTCGCTACCGGTTCCCGGCTCGGTCATCGCGATCGCGGTGATGATCTCGCCGGTGCAGAACTTGGGCAGCCAGCGCTGCTTCTGCTCCTCGGTGGCCAACGCGAGCAGGTACGGCGCCACGATGTCGTTGTGCAGGCCGAAGCCGATGCCGCTGTAACGGCCGGCGGTGGTCTCCTCGGTGATGATCGTGTTGTACCGGAAGTCGGGGTTGCCTCCGCCGCCGTATTCCTCCGGCACCGCCATGCCCAAAAAGCCCTGCTTACCGGCCTCGAGCCAGACGCCGCGGTCGACGATCTTGGCCTTCTCCCATTCGTCGTGGTGCGGCGCGACATGGCGATCCAGGAACGCACGGTAGGACTCACGGAACAGGTCGTGCTCCGGCTCGAAAAGAGTGCGCTGGTACTTGACGGCACTGCCCATGTGAATGACCTCCGGCGACGGGGAACTCTGCCGCCCAACATATACCAACCAGACGGTTGGTCGGCAGTCGGCGGGGTCGGCCCCGCCGGGCAGATCAGTGGGCCGAGAACTCTTGCAGCCGGCCGGCCAGCGCCACCGGCACCCGGGCCTTGATCCGGGTGCCGTCGGGGTTGTGCTCCTCCTGCTGCACCCGCCCGTCGGCGTGCAGCCGGGCGACCAGGTCGCCGCGGTGATAGGGGATCACCACGTCCACGGCGGTGTCGGCGGGCACGGCCATCTCGCCCATCCGGTGCCGCAGGGCGTCGATGCCCTCGCCCGTGCGGGCCGAGACGAACATCGCGCCGGGCAGCGCGTGCCGGAGCTTGGCCAGCATCAGGCCGCTCGCGGCGTCGACCTTGTTCACCACCAGCAGCTCGGGCGGCGGGTCACCATGATGATCGGCGATCACTTCGGAGATCACCTCCCGCACCGCGTTGATCTGGGCCAGGGGGTTGACGTCGGAGCCGTCGACCACATGCAGCAACAGGTCGGCGTCGACGACCTCCTCCAGCGTGGAGCGGAAAGCCTCGACCAGTTGGGTGGGCAGGTGCCGGACGAACCCGACGGTGTCGGTGAGCACCAGCGGGCGACCGTCTTCGAACTCGGCGCGGCGAGTGGTGGGCTCCAGGGTGGCGAACAACGCGTCCTGCACCAGGACCCCCGCTCCGGTCAGCGCGTTGAGCAGGCTCGACTTGCCGGCGTTGGTGTAGCCGACGATGGCGACCGACGGCGTATCGCTGGCCAGCCGCCGGCTGCGCTGGGTATCGCGGACCTGCTTCATGTCCTTGATCTCCCGGCGCAGCTTGGCCATGCGTTCGCGAATGCGGCGGCGGTCGGTCTCGATCTTGGTCTCACCGGGACCGCGCAGACCCACGCCTCCCCCGCTGCCGCCGGCACGGCCACCGGCCTGCCGGGACATCGACTCACCCCAGCCGCGCAGCCGCGGCAGCATGTACTCCATCTGGGCCAGCGATACCTGCGCCTTGCCCTCCCGGCTGGTGGCGTGCTGGGCGAAGATGTCCAGGATCAGGGCGGTGCGATCGATGACCTTGACCTTCACCGCCTTTTCCAGCGCGGTGAGCTGCGCCGGCGACAGTTCACCGTCGCAGATCACGGTGTCGGCGCCGGTCGCCAGCACCACTTCGCGTAGCTCCTGGGCCTTCCCCGAGCCGATGTAGGTGGACGGGTCGGGCTTGTCGCGGCGCTGGATGAGCCCTTCGAGCACCTGGGAGCCGGCGGTCTCGGCCAGGGCGGCGAGCTCGGCCATGCTGGCCTCGCTGTCGGCGGCGGTGCCGTCGGTCCACACACCGACCAGCACGACGCGTTCCAGCCGCAGCTGGCGGTACTCGACTTCGGAGACGTCGGTGAGTTCGGTGGACAGACCGGCAACGCGGCGCAGCGCCGACCGTTCTTCCAGCGCGAGCTCGCCGGTGCTTGGCTCCGCGACTGCGGGCGCGTGATTTTGGAATTCAGGTTGTGTCATAGGCAATACAAGATGATGCACGGCGAATCGGCGTCGTGCACCCGAATTAACGCTCCTGCGCGTCCCACCATTCCTCGCTGACCTCCCCGTGCGCCACCAGTACCGACGGCCCCCTCAGGTAGCTGGTGGCGTCGGTGATGGTGACGACGACGTCACCGCCCGGCACCCGCACGGTCAGCGTGCCGGTGGCCGCACCGGCGGCGGCCAGCGCGGCGACGGTGGCCGCGACCGTGCCGGTGCCGCACGAGCGCGTCTCGCCCACACCGCGCTCGTGCACGCGCATCCGCACCGCGCCGTCAACCGGTGAGGTGAGGACTTCGACGTTGACCCCGTCCGGGAATTGGGCGTGGTCGAAGCTGACCGGCGCGGCCACGTCCAGCCGCGCCAGCTCCTCGGCGGTCAGGCCGGGATCCACGCACGCCAGGTGCGGGTTGCCTACGTCGACCGCCAGGCCGGAGAATCGGCGGCCGCCGACGACCGCGCTTCCGGGACCGAGCGTGTTGGCCTTGCCCATGTCGACGCTGATGTCGGCACGGGTGGCGTCGGCGCGGTGCACGGTGATCGGCCGCGGGCCGGCCGGCGACCCGACCACGAACTCGTCGCGGGCCTCGAGCCCGCTGGCGCGCAGGTAGTGCGCGAACACCCGGACGCCGTTGCCGCACATCTGGGCGAGCGAGGCGTCGGCGTTGCGGTAGTCCATGTACCAGTCGGCCGGGGCCACGCCGTCGGGCAGCCGGTCGAGCACGCCGGCCGCCAGCGCGGCGCCGGCGGTGGTGACGCGCAGTACCCCGTCGGCGCCCAGCCCGCGCCGCCGGTCACACAAGGCGGCCACCCGGGCCGCGGTCAGGTCGAGCGCGGCCTGCGCGTCCGGGAGCAGCACGAAGTCGTTCTCGGTGCCGTGGCCCTTCGCGAATTGCACCTGCTCAGGATACGTGGCGCCAGGCTTGCAGGGCTTCGTCGACGAGCCGGGCGCTGTCACCAGCATCCAGCCAGCGGACCCGATGGTCGCGGCGGAACCACGACCGCTGGCGCCGCACGTAGCGTCGGGTGCCCACGTACGTCTGCTCCCGCGCGTCGCGCAGCCGCTCGGCGCCGCCCCCGGCGTCGAGCGCCTCGATCACCTGCGCATAGCCCAGGGCGCGCGACGCGGTGACCCCGTCGCGAAGTCCCTTGTCGAGCAGCGCGCCCACCTCGTCGACCAGCCCCTGGTCGAACATGGCGTCGGTGCGGCGGGCCAACCGCTCGTCGAGAGTCGTTGTCTGGCAATCGAGTCCGACGATGGCGGCGTCCCACCTCGGCGCGCCGATGCGCGGCGCGGACGCGGCGAACGGCCGTCCGGTCAGCTCGACCACCTCGAGCGCCCGCACCGTTCGTCGCGCGTCGGTCGGCAAGATGGCCGCGGCCGCGGCGGGGTCGCGCCGGGCCAGCTCGGCATGCAGGTCGCCGACCCCGACCTCCGCCAGCCGCCGTTCCCAGCGCGCCCGCACGGCCGCATCGGTGGCCGGGAACGACCAGTCGTCGAGTAGGGACTGGATGTAGAGCATGGAGCCGCCCACGATGATGGGCACGGCGCCGCGGGCCGCGATCGCCTCGACGTCCGCGGCCGCGGCGGCCTGGTAGCGGGCGACGGTCGCGGTCTCGGTGACGTCCAGGACGTCGAGCTGGTGATGCGGGATCCCGCGGCGTTGGCCGACGGGCAGCTTGGCGGTGCCGATGTCCATTCCGCGATACAGCTGCATCGCGTCGGCGTTGACAATCTCGGCGCCGCCCTCGAGCCGTTCCGCGATGTCGAGCGCCAGCTGCGACTTGCCCGTTCCGGTGGGGCCGATTATCGCCAGCGGTCGCACGGCCACCTCAGAGCTGCCAGGCACCGGCGAAGTAGCCCACGCCGTAGGGCGCACCTCGGTACAGCTCCTTGGTCGTCCGCGGTCCCGGTGCGGCCAGGCCGGCCAGCACCTGAAAGGCGACCCGGCCCAGGATCTGGCGCGGCAACCGGCCCAGGGCGGCGACGTCGCCCGTGGCCAGCGCGTCGTCGAGGGCCCGCTGCGCGTCGGCGTTGCCGGGGTCGTACCCGCCGGGGGCGGCCGGGGTGAGGGTGTTCGCGCCGTCGGCCACCACCAGCACCCCGATCGGCGTGGGGGACGCGTCGATCTCGGCGCGCAACCGCCGTCCGCGGTCCAGCGCGGCCTCGGCGTCGTGGTCGGCGGAATAGACCCGTGCTTGCGCGGTGGCGTCGGGGCGGACCTGGCCGCGGAGCCAGGCGGCCAGCAACACGCACACGGGCAGCTCGGCGGGGGACTCGTCGTCGGCCCGCGGGGACAGCCGGACCCGGAGGTCCACGCCGAAACCCGCGAGGGTGCCGGCCGTGTCGGGCCCGAACGCCTCGTCACGCCCCGCGGTCCCGATGATGGTCCAGTCCACGGGCAGCAGCGCGGCCGTCGCCAGCACCGCGGCCGCCACGTCGGTCACCTCCGCGGCGGCGGCCCCGGCGAGCTCGGGCACGAGCAACGGCGCCGACGGAACGATCGCAATGCCGCTGAGCACGCCACCAAACTAACGTTTCACCGGCGCGGCGTGTTCAGGCCTCGGCTCTCGCCACCATGACGGGACCGCTGCACGGGTCCGACGCGCCGTCGCCGGACGACCACGCGTCCGCCGTGACGTCTCCGGTGTCACGGCCGACCTGCGCGACCATGGTGGCGGCCTCGCCGCGGGCCAGCGCGATCGTCGCCACGATCACCACCGCCACCGCCGCGAGCAGCACGAAGGCCTTGGGTCCCGCGGCGTTCAGCGTTTCACCGAGCACGAAGATGCCGAGCAGGCCGGCCACCACGGGCTTGGCCACGGTCATCGTCGGCATGGAGGCCGTCAGCGCGCCGGCGCGGAACGCCGACTGCTGGAAGATCATCCCGGTCAGCGCCAGCAGCAACCAGGGCACGAATTCGGGTGCGCTCAACACGGCCAGCGGGCCGGCTTCGCCCACCTCGACGATGCCCTTGGTCAGCACCGCGAACAGGGCCAAAGCGGAGCCCGCCACCACCGCGAGCAGTGCGGCCGCCATCGGGCTGCCCGACCAGATCCGCGCGGCCACCACGCACGCCACCAGCAGCGGCACCATCACCGCGGCCACGATGGCCCACGTGCCGACCGCCGCGCGCTGATCGCCGGAGGCCGGGTCGCCGACGATGATGACCACCGCCAGGGCGCTCGCCAGTATCACCGCCCAGGTCCACTCCCAGCGGGTCACCCGCCGCTTGGTCAGCCGCGCATAGATCGGCAGCGCGAACAACAACGCGGTCACCTGCAGCGCGGTCACCAGCACGACCGAGCCCCAGGCCAGGGCCGCGGCCTGCAGGCTGTAATTGACGATCGCCGCCACGCCCCCCAACCACCACCGGGTGTCCCGCAGCGACATGCGGAACAACTCGAGATGGCCGACGTCTTTGTCCGTGATCTCCTGCGCCGAGCGCTGGCGGATCACATCGCCGACCGCGGACGCCAGCGCCGCGCACAATGCGATCAACGCCGCGACATCAACCTTCGACATAGCGACCCCTCACCTCAAAAGTGCCCCGACCAGCTTTCCCTGGGGCAAGGGCAAATACACCCAAAATTTGCATTCAATTCAGCAACAACCGTATGACGTCGCCCACGCCGCCGGCGTTCAGCGAAACACCCTCTGTTGATACTTCACCAACCTATGGAGGCGCTGTGGGTCACGCTGCGATCGGGTAACGACGGCCGCGGCGCACCCCGCCGACGCCAACGCCGGCAAAGCGGCGATGTCCGCCTTGGGCATGGTTTCTGCGTCCGAGCGGGGGTAGGACAGGTGTGATATCCGATGCGCCCACGCCGATGCGTCCCAAGCGGCAAGATCACTGGTGGCGGCGCACGGGCCGCCAAGCTGCTTGAATACTGTTGAGCAGCTGTTGGGAGGCCGCGACGGCCAGCCCACGGGTGCAGCAGACGGTGCCGCTACGCGCGGCAGGTGCGCGGGACAACGACCGCGCGAAGGGTAGGTGACGAGCGCATGACGGCTGACGAACCCCACGGCGCAGAGCCGGCCGGGCCGGCGCCCCGACCCGTTCCGGGTCCGGTGCCACGCCCGGGACCACGTCCCGGCCCCCGGCCGCCGGGCCCGGGGCCGCGGCCCGCCGCCCACCCGGTGCCGGCGCCGCCCACCAGCGATCCGCATCGGTTCGGTCGCGTCGACGACGACGGCACGGTGTGGCTGATCACCGCCGACGGCGAACGCGTCGTCGGTTCCTGGCAGGCCGGCGACGCCGAAGCCGCCTTCGCCCACTTCGGCCGCCGCTTCGACGACCTGGGCACCGAAGTCACGCTCATGGAGGAGCGGCTCGCGGCGGGCACCGGCGACGCCCGAAAGATCAAGGCCCACGCCTCCGAGCTCGCCGAGACCCTGCCGACGGCGGCCGTACTGGGCGACATCGACGCGCTCGCGCGCCGGTTGACCAGCCTCATCGACCAGGTCGAGGCCACCGTCGCCGCGGAACGCTCGCGCCGCGACGAGCATCGCGCCGCCCAGACCGCGCGCAAGGAGGCGCTGGCCGCCGAGGCCGAGGAGCTGGGCGCCAACTCCACGCAGTGGAAGGCGGCCGGCGACCGGCTGCGGGCCATCCTCGACGAGTGGAAGACCATCAACGGCCTGGACCGCAAGGTCGACGACGCCCTGTGGAAGCGCTATTCGGCGGCCCGGGAGGCGTTCAACCGGCGCCGGGGATCCCATTTCGCCGAGCTGGACCGCGAACGCCTGGGCGTGCGCCAGGCGAAGGAACGACTCTGCGAACGGGCCGAGGAGATGTCCGATTCGACGGACTGGACCGCCACCAGCGCCGAATTCCGCAAGCTGCTCACGGAATGGAAGGCGGCGGGCCGAGCCGCCCGCGACGTCGACGACGCGCTGTGGCGGCGGTTCAAGGCGGCCCAGGACGTCTTCTTCGCGGCCCGCAACGCGGCGACGGCGGAGAAGGACGCGGAGCTGTGGGCCAACGCCACCGCCAAGGAGGCGCTGCTGGCCGAGGCGGAGAGGATCGACACCAGCAACCACGACGCGGCCAGGGCGGCGCTGCGTTCGATCGCCGACAAGTGGGACGCGATCGGCAAGGTGCCGCGCGAGCGGTCCGCCGAATTGGAGCGTCGGCTCCGCGCGGTCGAAAAGAAGGTGCGCGATGCGGGCGAGGCCGATTGGTCCGATCCGCAGGCACAGGCCCGCGCCGAGCAATTCCGCACCCGCGCCGAACAATACGAGCGGCAGGCCGAAAAGGCCGCGGCGGCGGGCCGCACCAAAGAGGCCGAAGAGGCCAGGGCCAACGCCGAACAGTGGCGGCAGTGGGCGCAGGCGGCCGCCCAGGCGCTGACCCGTAAGCCCTAGGCTTCGGAGTCCCCCGAGGTCCGGTCGGTCGATCCCCCGCCCAGGCTGTCGAGCAGCGTCATCGACTGCTGCTGCGCCGCGACCCGGCGCCGCTCCTCCTCGGCCGCGAGTTGCACGATGGTCCGCGACCACACCACCCGGGCCCATTGGTAGGTCAGCACGAGGACGACGATCCACGCCGCGATCAGCCCCACCCCGGGGCCCGGGTGTCCCGCGGCCACGGTCTGGCGCGACCAGACGGCCAGCATCCCCGCCGCGCCGGCCAGCGCCGAACCCGCCAGCGCGACCCAGGCCAGCGCCCAACGCCGGGTCACCAACGCCAGCATGGAGAACCCGACGCCGAAAACGAGTGTCAGCCAGGCGAAGACGCGCGACGGCAGCGCCACCGCGGCCGCGCCGGCGCCGTGGCTGCTGAACAACACGTCCCAGCCCCGCACCGAGCCGGTGTGCGGCAGGATGAACGATCCCAGCAGCACGAAGACCAGGATCGCCACGACGAAACCGCGTGGGCCCGGGTCGAATCCGCGCGCGACGCGGCGCTCGGCGGCCTCGATTTCGCTCCGCAGGGCGTGGAAATGGTGGTGTTCTTCGTTCATCGGGCACATCCAAGGGTTTCGGTGGGTTCCGCCGGGCCGGGTGGTCCGACGGTGGGCATGCCGAGACCGACGCCGCCGCCGCGCCGCCCGGCGGCGTGCGCGTCTCCCGCGCGGGTGCGGCGATGGCTGAGGATGCCCGCGTCGGCGATGAGGTGGTGCGGCGCGGCCTGGGTGATCACCGCGGTGACGACGTCCCCCGGCCGCACCCGGTCGGCTCCGGATTTGTCCAAGCCGAAGTGCACCAGGCGGCCATCGCGGGCGCGCCCCGTCATCCGGGAAGTGCGGGTGTCCTTGCGCCCCTCGCCGGCGGCGACCAGCAATTCGACGGTCTGGCCGACCAGCGCCCGATTGCCTTCCAGCGAGATCTGCTCCTGCAGCTCGACCAGCCGCTCATAGCGTTCCTGCACAACGGCTTTCGGGAGTTGCCCGTCAAGCTCGGCGGCCGGGGTGCCGGGCCGCTTGGAGTACTGGAAGGTGAACGCGGCCGCGAACCGTGCCTGCCGCACCACCTCCAGGGTTTCGGCGAAGTTCGCTTCGGTCTCGCCGGGGAACCCGACGATCAGGTCGGTGGTGATGGCGGCGTGCGGCATAGCCGCGCGGACGCGGTCCAGGATGCCGAGGTAACGCTCGGCGCGGTACGAGCGCCGCATGGCGCGCAGCACCCGGTCCGAGCCCGACTGCAGCGGCATGTGCAGGGCGGGGCAGACGTTCGGCGTCTGCGCCATGGCCTCGATGACGTCGTCGGTGAATTCGGCCGGATGCGGGGAGGTGAACCGCACGCGCTCCAAGCCGTCGATGTCTCCGCAGGCCCGCAGTAGCCGCGCGAAGGCGCCGCGGTCGCGCGGCAACGTCGGGTCGGCGAACGACACCCCGTAGGCGTTGACGTTCTGGCCCAGCAGCGTGACTTCGAGCACGCCGTCGTCCACCAGCGCCCTCACCTCGGCCAGGACGTCGGCCGGGCTGCGGTCGACCTCCTTGCCCCGCAGCGAAGGGACGATGCAGAACGTGCAGCTGTTGTTGCACCCGACGGAGACGGAAACCCACGCGGCGTAAGCAGATTCGCGTGCGCTCGGCAGCGACGACGGAAACTCCTGCAGCGACTCGGCGATCTCCACCTGGGCGGTCTTGTTGTGCCGGGCCCGTTCGAGCAGCGCGGGCAGTGACCCGATGTTGTGCGTGCCGAACACGACGTCGACCCAGGGCGCCTTGCGCAGCAACGCGTCCCGGTCCTTCTGGGCCAGGCAGCCCCCGACCGCGATCTGCATGTCAGCGTTGGCGCGCTTACGCGGGGCAAGGTGGCTGAGGTTGCCGTACAACTTGTTGTCGGCGTTCTCGCGGACCGCGCAGGTGTTGAAGACGACGACGTCGGCGTCGGCACCCTCGACGGCCCGCTGATAGCCGGCGGCCTCCAGCAGACCCGCCAACCGCTCGGAGTCGTGGACGTTCATCTGGCAGCCGTAAGTGCGGACCTGATACGTCCGCGCCGAAACCACCACCGAAGTCACGGAGCCATGGTACGGCGGCCGGTCGGCCCGCGAGAAACCGCACGTCAGCGGGCTAGACTCGGCGACGCTCCCGTTCGGCGGCCAGCTCGGCGAGGACGACCTCGCAGGCCAGGTTCTGGCTGTAGCCGCGCCGCGCGAGCATCCCGACCAGCCGGCGGGTGATTCGCGCGTCGTCGCCGTCCAGCGTCTCCCGGCGCAGCTTGGCCCGCACCAACTGCTCGGCCCGGTCCCGCTCGGCCCCGGCGTCAATCCCGGACAGCGCCGCGGCGATCACGTCTCTGTCCACACCCTTGGTGTGCAATTCGGCGGCCAGGGCGCGCTTGCTCTTTCCCGCCTGCGCCCGGCGGGCCTGCACCCACTGCTGCGCGAAGTCGGTGTCGTCGACCAGGCCGACGGCGGCCAGCCGGTCGAGCACGGAAGCGCTGACGTCTTCGGGGTAACCGCGTTTCGCCAGCTGTCCGTGCAGCTCGGCGCGAGTGCGCGCCCTCGCGGTGAGCAGGCGCAGGCACAGCGTCCGCGCCTGCTCCTCGCGGGACGGCTCAGAAATCGACGGGGGCGGGCAGGACGCTGTCATCGGACAAGCCATCGGTGACGACCGGGCCAATGCCGAGCTTCTCCTTGATCTTCTTCTCGATCTCGTTGGCCACCTCGTCGTTTTCCATCAGGAAGGTGCGGGCGTTCTCCTTGCCCTGACCGAGCTGCTCGCCCTCATAGGTGAACCAAGAACCGGACTTGCGGATGAAGCCCTGCTCCACGCCCATGTCGATCAGCGAGCCTTCCCGGCTGATCCCCCTGCCGTAGAGGATGTCGAATTCGGCCTGCTTGAACGGCGGCGACACCTTGTTCTTGACGACCTTGACGCGGGTGCGGTTGCCGACCGCGTTGGTGCCGTCCTTGAGCGTCTCGATCCGGCGCACGTCCATGCGCACCGACGCGTA
>NZ_LZJG01000046.1:0-1774 GCF_001667785.1 Mycobacterium sp. E3247
GCCCGGCGCCGGCGCCGCCGTCGGCACACCACAGCGTCGGGGATTCGGCATCGACGTCGGCGGCAGCGGCATCAAGGGCGGCATCGTCGACATGGACACCGGACAGTTGATCGGCGAACGGGTCAAGCTGTTGACCCCGCAGCCGGCGACGCCGGAGGCGGTCGCAAAGACCATCGCCGAGGTGGTCAACGCGTTCGGCTGGACCGGCCCGCTCGGCGTGACCTATCCCGGGGTGGTCACCCACGGCGTCGTCCAGACGGCCGCCAACGTCGACAAGTCGTGGATCGGCACCAACGCGCGTGACATCATCAGCGCCGAGCTGGACGGGCAGGACGTCACGGTGCTCAACGACGCCGACGCCGCGGGGCTGGCCGAGGAGCACTACGGGGCGGGCAGAAACCAGTCCGGCCTGGTCGTCTTGCTGACGTTCGGCACCGGGATCGGCTCCGCGGTCATCCACAACGGCACGCTGATACCCAACACCGAGTTCGGGCACCTGGAAGTCGGCGGCAAAGAAGCCGAGCTGCGGGCGGCGTCGTCGGTCAAAGAGAAGAACAACTGGAGCTACGAGAAGTGGGCCGCGCAGGTCACCCGGGTGCTGGTGGCCATCGAGAACGCGGTGTGGCCGGACCTGTTCATCGCCGGCGGCGGCATCAGCCGCAAGGCCGACAAGTGGCTACCGCTGCTCGAGAACCGGACCCCGGTGGTGGCTGCGGCCCTGCTCAACACGGCCGGGATAGTCGGCGCGGCGATGGCCTCCACCTCCGACGTGACCCACTGATTTTCCCCGGCAGAGCCGTTCGACCGCTCGCTGTCGTTACAATGGTCATCGGCGACCGCCCGAACGATAGCGTGCAAACACGAACGCTGATCCAACGCCGACATCGACATAGCAGACACTTTCGGTTCACCATGCCCATTACCCACCGAAGGTGAGCCCAAACGAAGGGGTGTAAGTGGCACCGACCAAGGCCAGCCCGGCAACCGACGCGCCGGTGAAACGGACCGCCACTAAGTCTCCGTCCTCCCCCGCCAAGCGCCCGGCGGCCAAGGCCGCCAACGGCACCGCCCCCGCCAAACGCGCCGCCAAGGCGCCGGCCCCCACCGGCAAATCCGAGGGCGACGCCGGCGCCGAGAAGAAGACTCGCGCCGCCAAGGCCCCGTCGGGCCGTGGGACCAAAGCCGCCAAGGCCGCCCCGGCGGATGCCGACGCGGAACTGGAGGTCGCCGAAGACCTCGACGACGCGGAGCTCGACGCGGAGCCGGGCGAGGATCTCGAGATCGACGCCGACCTGAGCCTGGACGACCTGGAAGACGACGTTGCCGCCGAGGGCGAGGACGCCGAAGTCGAGCCGGCCGACTCGGACGACAGCGAGGAAGAGGGAACCGCCCCGGTCGTCCCGGCCGGCGCGGCCGCCACCGACGAGGACGAGGAGATCGCCGAGCCCTCCGAGAAGGACAAGGCCTCCGGCGATTTCGTCTGGGACGAAGACGAGTCCGAGGCGCTGCGTCAGGCGCGCAAGGACGCCGAACTCACCGCGTCGGCAGACTCGGTTCGGGCCTACCTCAAGCAGATCGGCAAGGTGGCGCTGCTCAACGCCGAGGAAGAGGTCGAGCTGGCGAAGCGGATCGAGGCCGGCCTGTACGCCACGCAGCTGATGGCCGAGATGGCCGAGCGCGGCGACAAGCTGCCCGCCGCCCAGCGCCGCGACATGATGTGGATCTGCCGCGACGGCGACCGCGCGAAAAACCATCTGCTGGAAGCCAACCTGCG
>NZ_LZJG01000047.1:0-2330 GCF_001667785.1 Mycobacterium sp. E3247
GAGCTCGCCGGTCAGCTGCTCGTTGAGCAAGCGCAAAACATCCGGATCCCCTTGCATGATCACTCCCCTGCGGTGACGTGTAATCGGTGGTCATTCTCGGTGCCCGGCCGGGTGCGCTGGGCGCACACGCCGTGGCGGGCCGTACCCGCACTTTGCCACGGCGGGTTGCAATCTGCCAGCAAGGTATGGCTGTGCTCAGAGTGTGTCGCGCGCAACCTAGGGGGCCGATGTTGCTGGCGGGTAAGGTTAGACTGCGCTAACGAACTTAGGTTAGACTCAACTAATACTGGGTCTCGGTTCGGTACTTTTCCGGCCACCCCGATGACACGGGATGCCGAGAAGGAGGACGAAGTGCGCGCGGTTGGCCACGCCGTCGACGAGGGGAACGCCGCCCGCATGCGGGGGACGCGCTGATGTACGTGTGCCTGTGTGTCGGCGTGACCAACCACACGGTGTCCGAGTTGGTCGCGCGCGGCGCCTCCACCTCCAAAGAGGTCGCCGCCGCGTGTGGCGCCGGGGGCGACTGCGGACGCTGCAAGAGGACGCTGCGGGCGATCATCGCCGCGTCGGCGAATCTGGAGACCGCCCCGTCGCATTGAGACGCCGCCCGCTCAGCGGGCGTTGTTGAAGTCCGCCAGGGCCGCGGCGTTGGCCTGTGCACCCATCAGTTCGGCGAAGTGAGCGTTCTCCCGCGCGCTGGCCGCAGCGATCTCCGGGCGGAGCGGTTCCATCATCGTGTGCTTGACCGCCATCAAGCTCGAAATCGGTCGCCCGGCAAGGACTTCCGCGTGACGACGGGCTTCGGGCAACAGATCGTCGGGATCGCAGACCCGCCAGACCAGGCCCATTCGCAACGCCTCGTCGGCGTCCACCCATTCCGACGACATCAACAGCCAGGCTGCGTTCTGCCGGCCGACCAGCTGTGGCAGCAGATAGGACGAGGCCGCCTCCGGTGCCACGCCCAGGCTGGTGAACGGGCACTTCAGGCGGGCCGTCGACGACATGAAGGCCAGGTCGGCGTAGCCCAGGATCGTGGCACCGATGCCGACCCCGACGCCATTGACCGCGCAGATGAGCGGCTTGGGGAACGCGCTGAGGGCATCGATCAGCCCGGGGAAGCCGTGCCGGCCCGGGGTGAATTCCGGATCGGTGATGCGGGCCTGCATTTCGGCGAGGTCGGTACCGGCACTGAAGCCGCGGCCCGCCCCGGTCAGCAGCACCACGGCGACCTCGGGATCCTCGGCCGCGGCCAGCAGCGCGTCCGCGGTGGCGTCGTAGAGGGCTTCGTTGAATGCGTTCAGCGCCTCGGGCCGGTTCAGCGTGAGGGTGCGCACCCGCTTGTCGTCATCGATCTGCAGCGTCACCGCTGCAGCCTAACGAGGTCAGCCGTTGCTGTAGACGCGGGTGGGCTCGATCAATACGACGGCCCGCCGCTCCCGGGCCATGACGCGGTCGTAGGTGTCCCAGTCGTCGTGGGTGCCGCCCGCTGCGGTGAAAACCTCGCGGAGCAACAGCCGCAGCTGGTCGTCGGTGGTCAGCCAGGGCTGCGTGTCGTCGGGGCCGGCCAGTTCCGCGCGGCCCTCGACGGTCGCCCACCGCCATCCGTTGCGGAAGGTGACCGCCAGCTGCGGCCGCTCCCGCAGGTTGGCCAACTTGACCTTGCCGTAGGTGGTGAAGCCCAAGACCTCCCGACCGTTCTCCGGGTGTGCGAGCAGGCCGACGTTGACCAGCGAAGCCTGCACCGTCGCGTCGGCACGGACGGTGGACACCACCGCCAGCCCGTCTTCCGCCGCGGCCAGGGCGACGGCGTCGCGCAGTGTTGTCATGTGGGTTCCTCGATGAATGGTGTCTTGAAGACGTAGCGGCTGGTGGGCACGGTGTCGATGTTCTCGTTGGCGCCGAATGCCGTGGTGCTGGCGACCATTCGGCCCAACCGGTCTTGCAGGTCCTTGTCGTCGGCGGCACCGAAGAACGCCTTGAGATCGGTGATCGCCTCCGCGGGGAACAACTCTTCGACGATGCCCGCGATTCCCGGCGCGTCCGGGGTGAGGGCGCGAACCACCCAGTTCTGGGTGTAGCCGAAGGTGGACTGGGTCTCGATGGCCACCGGGGTGTGGTCGTGCTGCCACCGGTTCAGCCAACTGTCCCGGTCCAGGCCGGCCGGCCGGCGCAGCAGCGCGATGTTGGCCAAACCCGTTGTGCGAGCGCCTGATTCGGTTACCGGCGCCTTCAGCGGGACCGACTCCGTCACCAGGTACGCGGCAAACTGCTCGCATTCGGCCTCGAGCAGCGTGAGAGCCGCCGCCATCTGCTCGCCGTAGCACTGTTGG
>NZ_LZJG01000048.1:0-3508 GCF_001667785.1 Mycobacterium sp. E3247
CGCCGGCTCTGGCTGGGAGGGCGGCGGCGGCTCCTGCGGCGCTTCGTACTGGTAATGGGGCCGCTCCCGGCGGGGCTGAGGCTGGGTCTGGGGCTGCCGGGGCGGCAACAGCGGTTCCTCGGGGACGTCGATGATCGCCGTTTCGTCGGCGCGGCCGGTCGCGTTGTCCTGGGGGGCGGACGTGACCCGGTCGCTGGCCACCCAGTCGTAAGGCGCGTCGCGCGGGGTCTCGCCGTTGCGGTCCCACTCGCTGTACGCGCGCTCGGGCGCCGCCTCGGTCTCCGGCTTCTCCAGGGCCGGCCGCTGGGCGAGATCGGTGTCGAACAGGATCTCCAGGCTGGTGCGCAGCGCGCTCAGCTCCGCGCGCAGTTCGGCCAGGTCGTCGGCGGCCTGGGCGCGCAGCTCGGAGGCCAGCTCGCGGCGTAGCTGGGACTCCACGGTCAGCTCGTACTCGCGCCGGGCCGAGATCTCCCGGTCGAGCTGCAGGTCGTACACCAGCTTCAGGTCGCGGACGCGGGACTGGTCCGCGTCACTCTGGCGGCGGTACAGCACCGACACGAAGGCACCGGCGACTGCGGCCCACAGCGCCAGGATCACAGCGAGCTTGAGGAGTTCCACCCGATTGGTGAAAACCAGCGCGGAGCTGGCCCCTATCGCAAGGACCAGCAACGCCGTCAAGAGCACCCACCCCGGCCTGCGGCCGCCGCGCCGAACCCGGGCGCCGCGGGACAGAACGGTCATGGCCTGACTGTACCTGCGCGAGGTCAATCCGCGTGTCGCCCTACTCCGGCGATTCTCACGCGGGTTGCGGGGGTGTGAGCAGCGGGTTAGTTTTCCGCCCCCTCGCCGTGCTCGGGTTGATCCGGCGGCGACTTGCAGCAATGCTGCAACCACAGCGCGGCGACGAGTAGCGCCAGTGCGCTGACGGCCGCGACCACGGTGCCGGTCGTGTCCTCGGCGGCCGCCCGCAGCCAGGATCGCCGCGGCAGGAAGTACACCAGCACCCCTACCCACCAACCCAGCGTCAGCGCGCCCACCCAGGCCGACGCCTTGGCGACCATCAGGCCACGCGCCACGGCCAGCGGGTGCAGCCAGCCGGGGCCGACGCCGATCTCGCCGTCGTTGATCTTGGCCCGCACGTGGCGCGCCCACAGCGCCTCGGCGACGCCCACCGCGAGCAACGACAGGCCCGTCCACACCGTGATCGGTGGGAACCACCGGTAGAGGGCGTTCACCAGCAGATAACCCACCACCGCAGCGCCGACCACCGCGGCCGTCAGGTCACGTTTTCTGGTCGGTCCCATCAGGTTTCCGGTTCCGGGTCGGCCGGCGGCCTGCCCGCCCGGTCGAGTGTGAGGCTGGTCAGCCGGACGCTTTCCCGGTCGGCCGGGTCCAGCTCGGCCAGCAGGCTCGCGACGGGCCGCGGACCCTCGGCGACGGTCAGCTGGGCGTCGGGGTCGATGGCCAGCCACGGGATCATGACGAAAGCCCGCAGGTGGGCCAGCGGGTGCGGCAGCGTCAGATTGTTCTCGCGGGAGGTCACCTCCGCCTCGTCGTAGCAGGCGATCAGGTCGACGTCGAGGGTGCGCGGGCCCCAGCGCTCACCGCGGACCCGCCCGGCCGCGCGCTCGAACTCCTGGGCCCGGCGCAGCCAGCCCTGCGCGTCGCACGCCGGGTCGTTGGCGATCAGCACCGCGTTGAGAAACGGCGCCTGATCGACCCGGCCCCACGGGTCGGTCTCGTACACCGGCGACACCGCAAGCACCTTCTCGCCCAGCCCGTCGACGACCGACTGCAACCGCGCGAGGCGGTCCCCCAGGTTGGATCCGACGGACAGCACCACCCATGTCATATGCGCCGCTCCGCCGGGACCACCGAACCGCGGCCGCCGCGGCGCGACCGTCGCACCACCACCGCGACGTCGGCGAACTGCTGCGGAATGGGTGCCCGCGGCTTGTGCACCACCACCTCTACCGCGTGGACGCGCTCGTCTTGCATCACCCGGTCGGCGATCTCGCCGCCCACCGCTTCGATCAGGTTGCGCGGCGGCCCGGCCACGACGTCGGCCGCGAGCTGGGCCAGGGCGCCGTAGTCGTAGGTGTCGGCCAGTTCGTCGCTTTCAGCGGCCCCGGCAAGGTCGATCCACACCGTCATATCCACGACGAAGTCCTGCCCGTCGGCGCGCTCGTGTTCGAAAACTCCGTGTCGCCCACGAATCGTCAACCCCCGCAATTCGATTCGATCAGCCATCGTCTCCAGCCAGCTCGGTCTGCTGCGTTTCGGTTTGCGCCCACGCCTCCACCACCTTGAGGGCGTCGGCCGTCGCCCGCACGTCGTGCACGCGGACACCCCATGCCCCGTGCAGCGCCGCCAGCGCGGAGATCACCGCCGTCGCCGTCTCGCGGCCGTCGGGCGGACGCGGCGAGCCATCCGGCCCGGCCAACAACGTACCGAGGAACCGTTTGCGCGACGCGCCCAGGAGCACCGGGATTCCGGTGGCGACGAATTGCGGCAGCGCGCGCAGCAACGCCCAATTGTGTTGCCCCGTCTTGGCGAACCCGAGACCCGGGTCGATCACCAGCTTGGCGGGGTCGACGCCCGCCGCGACGGCGGCGTCCACGCTGGCCAACAGCTCGGCGCGCACTTCGGCCACCACGTCGTCGTAATGCGGGGCCGCGTGCGGGCGGTCGGCCGACACCGAGCGCCAATGCATCAGCACCCAGGGCACGCCGGCGTCGGCGAGCAACGGCGCCATCGCGGGATCGGCCCGCCCGCCCGACACGTCGTTGACGATCCGCGCGCCGTTCTGCAACGCCGCTTGCGCGACCTCGGCGTGCATGGTGTCGATGCTTACCGTGATCCCTTCCGCCACAAGCTCTTTGACGACGGGAATCACCCGGGAAGTCTCGACGCGGGAATCGATGCGCGCGGCACCGGGCCGGGTCGACTCGCCGCCGACGTCGACTATGTCCGCGCCGTCCGCGGCGAGCGCCAGTCCGTGCGCCACCGCGTTACCGGTATCGAGATAGCGGCCGCCATCGGAGAACGAGTCGTCAGTGACGTTCAGAACTCCCATAACCTGCACAGGCGCGACTCACTTACGCAGGATGAGGTCGAGCGCTTCGGCTCGAGAAGCGGCGTTGGTCTTGAACAGCCCGCGTACCGCAGAGGTGGTGGTGACCGCGCCGGGCTTACGGACGCCGCGCATGGCCATGCACAGGTGCTCGGCCTCGATCACGACGATCACCCCGCGCGGATTGAGCTTCTTCATCAGGGCGTCGGCGATCTGGCTGGTGAGCCGTTCCTGCACCTGTGGCCGCTTGGCATAGAGGTCGACCAGTCGCGCGATCTTGGACAAACCAGTGACCCGTCCGTCGGCGCCGGGGATGTAGCCGACATGCGCCACACCGTGAAACGACACCAGGTGGTGTTCGCAGGTGGAGTACAGCGGGATCTCCTTGACCAGCACCAGTTCGTCGTGTTCCTCGTCGAACATCGTGTTCAGGAC
>NZ_LZJG01000049.1:0-578 GCF_001667785.1 Mycobacterium sp. E3247
ATAATCAGGCGGTGCGTCAGCGCACCGGCTGAAGCTCAAAAGACTCTGACCGAATTGTTCGACGCCGGCCGCCGGGTAGTTGCCGTGGCCACCAAATCGGCGCCGGGGATGACGACGCTGTCCCGGGCGGACGAATGCGAGCTCTCGCTCGCGGGGTTCCTGGTCTTCGCCGACGAGCCCAAATCCGCCGCACGCCAATCGCTGTTGGAGCTGGCCGAGCTGGGCATCGAGCTGAAGATCGCCACCGGGGACAACCCGCGAGTGGCCGAAAAGGTCTGTGAAGAACTGGGTTTGGCCTCGAAGGGCACGATCACCGGCGCGCAGCTCGAACCCCTGGACGACGCCGCGTTCGCGTACGCCGCGCAACACCACACCATCTTCGCGCGCATCTCCCCCGAGCAGAAGGCGCGGCTGATCACCGCGCTGCGGCGCGAGGGGCGAGCCGTCGGCTTCCTGGGCGACGGGGTCAACGACGCGCTGGCGTTGCACGCCGCCGACGTGGGGATCTCGGTGGACAGCGCCACCGACGTGGCCAAGGACGCCGCCGACGTGGTGCTGCTGGAGAAGGATCTGGGCGT